>DATGFY010000325.1:0-1964 GCA_035308785.1 Bacteroidota bacterium
CGCCGACCGGGGAGTTCGCATTTAGAAAGGAAGATACAAATTAAATAACCAATGACCAATTTCCAATAACGTGCTCAGAATAACCAATAACCAAACAATTACCAAATCCCGAAATCCCAAGAGGGTTTGTCATCCTGAACGAAGTGAAGGATCTCCCACCTTTGTTGAAAAGACAACCTGCAGAGATTCTTCGCGGAGTTTACCCTCGATTGTTTTTGTCGAGGGCTCAGAATGACATTAAGAAGGATTGATTATTGGTTATTTCGTCTGTGGAAGGCGCAGAAGAGGAAATTCTGCTTCGTGTTGAATGGCGTGAGGTGATCTTCCGTAAGAGAAGAAATCGACTCAAAACCGTTTCCGAGCGCTGAGGAGAGAGAGGGTTGATCGTACTGGTGGACGGAAAGCCCGCTGCAACTCTTGGGTCCATTGGTGCTGAAGGTGCCGAGGATGAGCGCGCCGCCGGGTTTGATCGAGCGTTCGGCAATCGACCGATACATTTCGATTTGAACGGGATCGATCAAAAAATGAAATGCGGCTCTATCGTGCCATAAATCGTAGGCGATATCAGACTTGAATTCGTTCATATCGCCGATCACCCATTGCACTTTTCCGGCAACGGAGCCGAGACGAAGCCGGGCTCTCTCGATTGCCTTTTCGCTGATATCCAGGACGGTGACGCGTTCAAACCCTTCACCGAGTAAGTGATCCACAAGCGTGCTATCGCCGCCGCCGATATCGATGATCGACGCGCTCTTCGGGAGGTTAAGGGAATGGATAAGTTCGAGCGACCGCTTCGGCGTGTCTTGCCACCAACTTACCTGATGCGGCTGCTTCGTCCGGTAAACGGCGTCCCAATGTTCCTTGATGCTGCTCATGTGCCGAACCACCGCGCCCGTCGGCTGGAGCCGAAGTTGTGTTTCTCATCCGCGAGAGCAGTTGACGGCTTCGCAAATGTCCCGGCCGGCTTCGGACCCGAGAGGAAATCAACGTTGACCTTACCGACGCGGTTGCCGCCAAACTCGATGTAGCAAGTGCCGGTTCCGCTGTATTCCGCAGGTTGTTCACTTCCCCGCAGATCGGCGATGATCGAAGCCGCAACAACGCGTGCGGCTCCTTCTGCGAATACGCCCGCCTTCGCTGTTCCCATGCTTGCCACATCGCCAACTGCATAGACGCCGGGAAACCGCGTCTTAAGGTTTTTCTTATCCACGGGAATCCAACCGTTCTCCGTCATGCCGCTTTGTGCTACAACGTCGGGCACGCGGTGTTTCGGGACGCCGAGAAAAAGATCGTAGGGCAGTTCTTTGGTTTCTTCAAGTTTGGTATGGTGAATGATTGCAACGCGCCGAGCCGGATCGAGCGCGCGGACAGTGTGATCGCCGATAAACGTAATGTTCCTCTCGGCGAATGCGGCAAGCAGCGCCTCCGACGTTGCCGGGGAAGGCGGAACGGGAATCCCAAATGGCATCACCAGCGTTATCGGGCAATGTTCGCGAACGCCGCGTTTCGTAAGGAAATCGTGAAGCAATAACGCCGTCTCGCTCGGCGCCGGAGGGCATTTGAACGGCGCAGATGTGACGCCGATAATTGCGTGCCCTCTGGAAAAGTCGGGAAGCAGTTTGCGCACGCGTTCTGCGCCGGCCATGGTGTAAAATTCGTTGCCGCCATCGGCCAAGCCGGGAGTTGCCCCAATGTCATAATCCGCGCCAAGCGCCACAACAAGAATATCGGCGTCGTAGGCGCCCTTGTCGGTCGTTACCCGCCGCGACGCCGGATCGATACCGGTGATCGCTTCCTGCCGGAATCGCACGCCGGGTTTAACGATGCTGCTGTACAGATTGCGCACAGCAGCCGGCTTGTGGCGGCCGAACATCACATCCAGCTTCGAAAAACCGAAGACGAACGAATCGTTCTTATCGATCAATGTGAGATCGAGCTGATCCGGGAGCGATTCGGACAGGATC
>DATGFY010000326.1:0-4154 GCA_035308785.1 Bacteroidota bacterium
TAGCCAAGCACGACGATGGGCGCCATGTATTGGAGGAGAATTGCGGTGGCGACGGTCGTGACCTTGATCGTATAATAGTAGAAGAAGTTCGATCCGGCCATGCCGCAAATGCCAAGAAGAACGAAGCGGTGTAGATCGCGCAGGTTAATCTTGAACGCATCGCGCCGAAAGATCGCCAGAACAAGGGCCAGCGCAATCGCGGAGAGCGACATCCGCATCTGTACGATGATGAACGTTCCGTACTGATGCGCGAAAAGAAATTTTGCTATCGTCGCCGAACTTCCCCAGAAACACGTTGCGGCGATGATGAGGAGATAACCTCTGAATCGTTTCACTAGGTATCAGGCGGGCTGGAGGCCGGAAGGGGGCGGCGCCGAACCGGGGTTGGCCTTGCGGCGGTAGAACTGCGTCATCTCGTCGTTATCGAGAAGTTCATACAAGTAGGCAAGGCGCTGGTAGATCTTGTTGGCATTGGCGACGTTTTGCGCGCCGAGTTTGAGGAAATCGATCAGCTGGGCGATGGGGGGAATGTTCAAATCGGGCTCGTAACAATCGGCGGCATCGAGATAAGGATCGGGCTCTGCGGGTTTGACGAGCGCGGCCTTCTTAAAATAGCGCAAGGCGAGATCGTAATTATCGGATGCGGCATAGGTTGCTTCGAAAACATTTGCCAGCCACATATAGGAATCGTACGCGAGCGTGGGGAATTCTTTGGCAAGCTTATCGCCGAACATGCAGAGCTCATCGGGGGAGAGAAATTTATTCCAGAAGAGGAGCCGGTAGAGTTCGATGTCATCGAATTTGAGGGCGATTGCTTCCTCGAACGCTTCGAAGATGTCGTTGAAATCGGTCGAGAGCTCGAAAATTTTTTGTATTTCTTCTTTCGAAAGTCCGGGCATGCGGAACCGGGGGTTAAACAGACGCGCAGGACGAACGGAGTACGAGTAAAAAACCGGATTGGAGGATAAAACCGCGCGAATGACGGAAGCGCCCTGCGTAAAAGGAAACATAAGAAAGAATGGGGAGAGAATCAAGGGCAGGTGCCCCCGCCTCCGGCGGGCGAGCAGGTGATAGGTGTTAGGTGCTCGGTGATAGGGAGATTGGATGGAAGAAGTGTGGTCATGTGCGACCCCCTACGGGGTCGGGAACGGCATTCTTGTAACTAACTATAAACGTATGACCCCTTCGGGGTCTTTATTGCTGAGCAAACCGATCCTCAGGGATGTCGACTTGCCCGCCATCTTTTTGGCGGGAGGCATCCAATATTTATAGAGGAGGTGTAATATGATGATTATCGACCCCGTAGGGGTCGCGCACGAAGCGTTGAGATCGAGAGATGCAACCTATTTGGCGGATTGACGAATAATAACTATCTTTCCGCAACATTAAGGAGATTAAAGCATGGAAAACATGGATACAGCGCCACAATCGACTGCAACGGCGGCATCGTTTCTTGACCGGGCAACCGGGGTGTTCAGTTCGCCGGGAGATACATTTCAGGAGTTATCGCTAGCGCCGGTGCGGGCAACCTCATGGTTAATCCCGCTGGTAATGTCGCTAGTGATTACCGTTGTGTTCGTCGCGGCAATCTTTTACAACCAGACGCTGCGGGATCAAGTGATAGCGCAGCAGATGGCAGAGGTGCAAAAGAAAGTTGCGGATGGCCAGATAACGCAGGAGCAAGTGGACCGGATGCAAGAGGGGATGAACTCGCCGGTGCTTTTCATTGCCTTTGGCGGGATCTCGGCGGTGGTGGTAATAACGATCATCTTTTTTGTTGCAGGGCTTGCGCTCTGGTTGGCCTCGATCTTATTTTTGAAATTCAGCGGACCGTACCCGAAGATATTGGAAATGTACGGACTCTCTTCGCTGATAGGATTTATCGGCGCGGTGGTGACGCTGATTATGATGAACCTGCTGGGATCGGTGAATGCGATTCCGAGCGGACAGATATTGTTTATGAATTCGTTCGATCATCATAGCTGGCTGCATAACACGCTCGGCGCGATTAATCTTTTCTCGCTCTGGCAAACGTACACCGTCGGCATCGGGCTGGCGAAGCTTTCGAACAAGCCGAACAGCACGGGGTTAGGCCTGGCGTTTGGATTGTGGGCCCTGTGGGAAATTATTGCGGTGGTGTTGGAGACGGCGTTTGGCGTGAGGATGCGATAGGAGTTTGAACTCATCCCCCAACCCCTTCTCTTGAAAACCAAGAGAAGGGGAGGCCGGACAAACTTTTTGGCTGTGGGAGTGCAAACTGATAACGGGATTGTCCCAAGGGGATCCCTTTGGGACTTCGTTGCTCCGCCGACTTTGTCGTCGGGACGCCTCGCAATGACTAGTAGGGCGACGGGAAGTGCGGATGCGCTTCCCGTTTTTTTGAGGCGGCCGGAGTGCGACCCCTACGGGGTCGAATCGGTCTCTCTCTATCGATTGCTATAAAGGTTTGACCCCTCCGGGGTCAGAAGATTATGCTCTCATTCGTCAACTTCCTTCTTGAATCTGCTGCGGCGGAGAAGAGAAGGGGGCGAACAAAGGGTGGCGTGAGTTGTGCAAACTGACAACGGGATTGTCCCAAGGGGATCCCTTTGGGACTTCGTTGCCCCGCCGACCTTGTCGCCGGGACGTCTCGCAATGACTAGTTGGGCGACGGGAAGCGCGGATGCGCTTCCCGTTTTTTATTGATCGCACTCGTTGCTAATCTCGGGGAAGGTCGTTACCCCGCCGGAACTCTCCCTATTCCCTCTCTTGAAAAGCCCGCCTTCGGCGGCCAAGAGAGGGACGCAATTATAGCATGAGGGAATGAAGCCTCGTAGGGAGGGCAAGTGACGCAGGTGCTTGATTACGGGAGGGCCATTCGATAAATTGTATGTATTAAACTTATATTTTTGCCGAATTATGACGAATATTATGAAATATTCACGCCTTGTTGCCTCTATCGCACTCTTTGCAGGGGCATTCCTTCTAGTCGTCTTTCATCCGAAAGAATCCGTTCGCATGGGACGGCAGGCCGAGAATGGCCGCGATGACGATGCAGGGTTGGAGAAGGATTGGTTTATGACGCAGCGCAGCTATCCGTATGCGGATATCCCGCGGCATGCGTTCGAGAAAATGAAAACCACGATGCAGGCGAAGTACGCGCTGAAAAATTCCGATCGCAAGACCGTTGCGGCAGCAGGAGCAAACTGGGTGCTGCAGGGTCCATCCAACATCGGCGGCCGGATAACGGCGCTGTTGATTCATCCGACGAATGAGAACGTGATCTATGCCGGCGCAGCAACCGGAGGCGTGTGGAAATCGACCGACCAGGGGACGACATGGGCGAATGTGTTTAACGAATGTTTTTCTATCGGTGCGCTGGCGTTTGAACCCGGGAACCCATCGGTGATTTATGTCGGCACGGGCGAAGCGAACCCCAGCGGAGTGGATACGTATCCCGGCAACGGCGTTTGGAAATCGACCGATGCCGGATCGACGTGGGCAAACATCGGGCTGACGGAAACGGGGCAGATCGGGAAAATCATTCTCAATCCGCAGAATCCGAATGAAGTATTTGTTGCGGCGCTGGGCTTGTACCATTCGCAAACAACCGACCGTGGAATTTACAAGTCCACCAATAAGGGAGCGACGTGGAGTCAGGTATTATATATCAGCGATACAACCGGCGGAACCGATGTGGTGATCGATCCGAGCGATTCTACGCGCGTTCTCGCAGCTGTGTGGACGCGCTACCGTACGCCGCATGAATCGATCACCTCGGGCAGCGAGAGTGGGATTTATGTTTCGACGGACGCGGGAAACACGTGGGCGCGGACCGTGAGTGGAATTCCGGCGAGTGCCGATCTTGGCAGAATTGCGCTAACGTTTTTGCCCTCCAATCCCTCGATCGTGCTGGCATCGGCGGCGGGGATCTCAGGCGGGGTCTATTGGGGCGGTGTGTATCGAAGCCGCGACCATGGAAGCACGTGGACGCATGTCTATAGTGGAACATCGAACGAAACGCAGGTATGGTACAACAACATCATTGTTGTCGATCCGAGCAACAATGGATTGGCGTGGGCGGGAATGACCGGAATGTATCAGACGATCGATACCGGCGCGACGTGGTTCACGGCGAGCAGCAACGGCGCATACCATGTCGATCATCACGCGAT
>DATGFY010000327.1:0-4412 GCA_035308785.1 Bacteroidota bacterium
AGTACGGCGGATGGGATTCATTCACGCCGAATACCGGCCCCTCGATCATCACGTTGGGACCGCTCGATTCGTTGACGGCTGCACGTTTGCTAGGCCGTGCGATTACCAGCGGTGCCGATTTTGCTGCTGCGGAAGCGGCGAGAAATATTGACGTCAAGAACAATGTCTATTTCTGGTCCTCAGGCCTTACTTCGTTCTGGACAACCTGGAACGACACGGCGCATGCCGATTCGATCTACACACCGTTGTGGATGAACGCATCGACTGCGGCGATGTTCGCTAACCATACAAGTTGGCCGGGATTTGTACAATCCGGCAACCAGAACATCGACCCCGGTTTTGGAGCCTCCATTGCAGGTATTCTGAATTCCGGTGTTGGAAACGGCAACGGTTTGCTGAATTGGTTCGCCTCAGTCCGTAATGGAACAGGGACGACCCAGACGTATGGATACCAAATTACGCAAGTATCCGGCGCAGCGAATTGGACACCGACGTGGCCGCTGCCCGAAAAAACGGATCTGGCGACTCTGAATGCCACTCTGTTGACGGGCGGCACGGATGGCAAGCAGGTTGGCGATCCGTACTGGATCTCCGGACTCACTGGCGTGAAGGCGAAGACGACGGCAAAACCGACGACATTCTCTCTTGCTCCGGCGTACCCGAATCCATTCAATCCCGCGACGATGGTGCAATATACGCTAGCGAAGCCCGGGTTCGTCAGCCTCAAGGTCTATAACATCCTTGGTCAGCTGGTAAGAACTATCGTTGACAACGCCTATCAGGCGCCGCAAACATATCGGGTCCGTCTCGATATGAACGGCTACGATAGCGGCGTGTATATGTGCGTCCTCGAACAGGGCGGCAATCGCGCTATCCAAAAGCTGATGCTGGTGAAGTAATATCTACTAATCGTCGATGATCGAGAATGCTCGAATCATCGCGATGATGTTTCGATATGGGGAATCCCGAAATGGGATTCCCCATATCTTTGATTTCCTCGAAAAGGGAATAGCAACGAGAACGGATTTCTTAATAATATACTTGTCAATAGTTGTCATCAGATGAATATGAAACATTACGACGGATCTTCTTCGGTTGAAGCGGCCGAAGCCAAGCGGAGCGGCAGGAAAACATTATACCCGCCCGCAGAAAAGATCCAGGTTGTGGAAGTAGAGAATTTTCCGTTGCTCGGCAAACTCACCGCGTTGCGGTTTATCGAATGGGTATTGAAGAATCCCGGCGGAGTGATTTCGCTGCCGACCGGAAAGACACCTGAGTTTTTTGTCAAATGGGTTTCCCGCATTCTTGAACGGTGGGAGACCAAAGAAATTCAAGCTCTCCTCGGAGAGTATCGCATTCCCGGCGCCCGGCGCCCGGACATGAAGAGTTTATCGTTCGTCCAGATCGACGAGTTTTATCCGATGGACGCGCAGCAACACAACAGCTTTTACCATTATGTCAATGCATTGTACGTTAAGCAATTTGGCTTGACACCCGAAAAGGCGCATTTGATCAACGCGACTTCGCTCGGGTGCCCTCAGGGAAAAACAATGAAGGACGTATTTCCCGATAATGTCGTCGATCTCACGCTCCGTGTTCGCCAAACCCGAACACGGCTGGAGCGGATTCAGAAGGAGACCATCAATCGCGTCGATGTGTTTTGCATGGAGTATGAGGCGGCGATCCGCGAGATGGGCGGAATCGGGTTTTTCCTTGGCGGCATCGGCCCCGATGGCCACATCGCCTTTAACGTCCGCGGGTCAAGCTTTTATTCCGTAACGCGGCTGACAGGCACGAACTACGAAACCCAAGCCGCCGCCGCGACGGATTTGGGCGGCATTGAAATCTCCCGCAGCCGGCTCGTTATCACGATCGGTCTTGCCACGATTACGTATAACCCTGCCGTTACTGCAATTATCATGGCGGCGGGAGAGGCCAAAGCGCGCATCGTGCAGCAGGCAATCGAAGAAGAGAAGAATCCTCAATATCCAGCCTCAGCACTCCAAGGATTGGAACATGCGCGTTTCTATCTGACCAAAGGCGCTGCAAGCTTGCTGACTGAACGTCGATACGAGGATTTTGCGACGCAAAAAACCATTTCAGATGAAAGCGCAGACGAGGTCGTCATCGCGCTCTCGCTTTCCAAGAATAAATCGCTGCGCGATCTGACTGCGCAGGATTTTAGGAGCGATCCGTTTGCAAAACGCCTTTTGGAGAAAACCCGCGCATCGCATTCCGATATTGCGGAGGCGGCGCGAAGGCGGATCATCGATAAACTCGAAAAGGGCATCCGTCCGACAGGGGCCACCACCTATTTCCACACCGAGCCGCATCACGACGACATCATGCTCGGCTATCTTCCTTACCTTTACCATCTGGTGCGCGATCCGAGCAATCAGCATTTCTTTGCTAACCTGACATCCGGGTTCACCTCGGTCTCGAACGCATACCTTCTTTCGATTTTCGATAAACTTGCGATTCTGCTTGAACGCGATTCTTTGCCTGAGCGACTGGCGAAGGGTTATTTCGATCCCAAAGATTCAAAGAAGCGCATGCAGGATGTGTATTTGTACCTCGATGGCACGGCGGCGCACAGCCAGGAGAAAAAAGACGAAGCGGAAGCGCTCCGCCTTGTTCGATGCCTTGTCGAGGTGTATAAGATAGTTGATATGAAATCGCTCAAGGAGCAGGCAGAGAAAATCACCGGCTACTTGCGTACCCAATATCCCGGCGCGAAAGACCCGCCGGATATCCAAATGCTCAAAGGGACGATCCGCGAGTGGGAAGTGGAACTCCTCTGGGCGTATTTCGGCATCGAGGCATCCGCAATCCATCCGTTGCGGTTGGGATTTTACCAAGGGGATATATTTTCAGAAGAACCGCGGGTCGATCGAGACGTGCTGCCGATTCTGGATCTTATTAAGAAGGTAAAACCGAATGTGGTCTCTGTCGCTTTCGATCCCGAAGGCAGCGGGCCGGATACGCACTATAAAGTATTGCAAGCTGTTGCCGAGGGCCTGCGGGAATACGAGCGGCAATCGGGCGATTCTTCCATCCGGGTTCTGGGTTACCGGAATATTTGGTACCGGTTTAGTCCCGCGGAAGCGGATGTCTATGTTCCGGTTTCGTTGAACACCCTGTCATTGATGCACTCATCGTTTATGAACTGCTTCGGCTCCCAGCGCGCGGCGTCGTTCCCAAGTTACGAATACGATGGGCCATTTTCTGAACTTGCGCAGCGGATCCAGGTCGAGCAGTATGCGATGATCAAGACGTGCCTCGGAAGCGATTATTTCCTGAAACATTCTCATCCCCGATTGCGCGCAGCGCACGGGTTGATCTATCTGAAAGATATGGATCTGCCGTATTTTTACCGCAAGGTGCGCGAGTTGAAATCGCTGACGGAATCGACCGTCGCTCCTGCGAAGGTTTCTCCGGGAAGCAACGGTTCAGGATCCGGCAAACCGGTTTCGAATCGGACGAAGGGCAAGCAAAAACGGGGAAAACGCAAGGCGAAAAGTGTCCGATAATATTCTGATGAGCGGGAAGGTGTTTCGAGCAGCGATACTCTTTCTTTGCCTGACGATAACGATCGTTGCGAACGGGCAGGATCGGACGAAATACCAAAGCATTCATCAGATCGAACGCGCACGCCACCTGGGGGAGTCTCCGGGAAGTCACACAATGCTATCGGCATCCATTCCGCTTCAGCCGCGAGTTTCTTCTACCGGCGCTCTCACAAAAAAAGTTCTCGGGTGGCACCCGGTTTGGGCGCCTGACGATGCATACCTTTCGTACGATTACACCGCGTTGACCCATATCGCATATTTCAGCTACGAAACCGATACTGCGACCGGAAGCTACACATCGTTGGACGGGTGGAACACAACGCCGTTGATCGATACGGCTCACCGCCACGGGGTTAAGGTTCTCCTCACCGTTACGAATTTTGGATATGGCGAGAACGACAAAATCCTGAAAGATACGGTAAAACAATCGCGGATGATCGATACGCTGATTAAAGTCCTTCTCCGGCGAAACGGGGATGGATTGAATTTCGATTTCGAGCAGGTGAACGCAACGCAACGGCTGCATCTCGTTTCGTTCATGAGGCAGGTGTCGGCGCGGGTGAAGGCGCAGATTCCGGCGGCGGAGATTTCCATGGCAACCCCGGCAGTGGACTTCGACAACGCATACGATTTTCTTAATCTTTCGCGCGCGTGCGATTACTTGATCCTGATGGGGTACGATTATTACTGGTCAGGGAGCGTAACAGCGGGACCCGTGGCGCCATTGCAAGGCGAACTGTACGACGATGTCAATTCGGTCAACGCATACCTTGGAACCGGGATGGATACCTCGAAACTCCTGCTCGGCGTTCCGTGGTACGGATATGATTGGCCGGTGGTTAG
>DATGFY010000328.1:0-4439 GCA_035308785.1 Bacteroidota bacterium
GACGATGATGAGGGAATTCATCGTAGCGAGATCTGCGGATGCCTTTGCCATTGGTGATGCGAATGTGCCGGAGCTGAGAATCAGCGAGGCACTCTCTGAAGATTTCAGCCAGTATCCACGGGCGGGCAACAGAGAATCGGCAGCGGTATAGCCGGTTGAATCTGAATATCCGTAGATGTTGCCGATGATAGCTCCCGGTGGATTAGTCTGTGCCGAACCGACGGAGATCGTGACCCCAAGGGCTCCGACGAGATTCCAGCCTGATGAAAGCGGAATGGTATCGGCGAGAATCGGCGTGCCAAGGGAATCTTCGGCGAAAATACAACCGGGCTTGATCCAATACCCTAATCCTGTTACGAGGGAATCTCTTTGGGTATAGCGGTGATTGTATGCGAAGACATTCGCGGCCAAATTCGAAAAGATTGCGTCCGCGCGAACATCATGGGGAGCACCGGGCAGTGAGATCAAACTCCACCCGTAACCCACGCCTGTCACCGAGGCGGATTTGACGGCAAAATCTTGATTCGATATGGCCTGTGTTGACGCAAGATGGATCGTGTACGCGCCATTGTTCGCCAGAAAAACGTGGTGCGATGCGACCGAGATATTGTAATCGCCCGCGAATAACCCATCGAAACGGTAATGTCCGTTCGAATCGGTGAGAGCAGTATTGAATCCACCGTCGTGAGCGATCGTCACGGAAAAGCCGGCCATGCGGACAGTTGAATCGATTGCGTTGCCTCCATAGCATGCTGCATAGACAGTGCCTTGAATGGAACCGGCTTGGTCCTGATCGATATTCGTGATGTAGATGTCTTCGTTGCCGGAACGAGTATCGACCCAGATGGGAACAACTCTTCCCTGAGACGCGCCGATGCCCATATAATCGCCCAAGCGGGCATCGTAACTGGGATACAAACGCGGGTCGAAATTCTGCTGGGTGAGACGGAAATTCTTGAACGATTTTCCGCCGTCCCGCGATTGCGCGAAGTACGCGTCGCACAAAGTGTTCGAAGGATCATTGCGGCGATCGAGGAAAACAACATCGATAAAGCCGCTGTCATCGACCGTCATCCAATGATGGAACTGATCTCGCCCGTTGCCGACGGTATCGTTATTCACGCGAACGCCGGGAGCCCAGGTGGCGCCGCCATCGGTGGACGCAGTACAGAAGATGTCTCCATCGCCATAGTACCTGCTCTGCCACGTTACATAGACATTGCCTCGGCGCACCGAGTTGCTTTTATCGACGCAGACCACCGGTTCGCCAATGGAGCTGATCGTCCCATCGATGGCGACGGACGAGGGTGTGTAAATGCCTTCGATGTCCATACTTGGACTGAACGTTTGCCCTCCATCGGTCGATTTTTGGAGCCCGATTCCCGATGTGTAGCCCGTAACGAACACGTCATTATTCAGACCTGTTGCCGGCGTAGGGTAATATGGTTGGATGCTGACAGGTGGAGTAAAGATACTCCCATTGAGCGAAGACTCCGAGGCTGTGCCATTCGCCTCATCTCCTGCGACATAGATATTTCCCTTGATGGTGCCATCGGGGGGGAGTTTGGCTGCTATCATTTCTTTATCATGAAACGAGACTGAGGTCGGAGGATAATCGGTCTGGAGCGCAGGATTCCAGCTTAACCCATTGTCCATGGATTGTCTCACGCTAAAATCGATTGAATCGTAATTCGTTGCGCACGATGGACAATAAAAATCCAGCGTGACGACGGAGAAGGTGCCGGCGGAATCTACCGCAACATCCGGATCGCTATATCTGTTGTGATCGCTGTATTGCGCCAATTGTTCCGACCAGGTCGTTCCACCGTCTGTCGTTGTGGCGATGCCGACATTTCGAATGGCCAGGGATCCGTTCTCGCCTCCGCCGTAACGGAAATCGCGGAAGGTACAGACCATGTTGAGCTTGTTATTCGGATTGACCGCAACCGAGCATTCGTTTTGGGGTTCGTGGGTGGTGTCCTGGTTTACACGGATAGAGGTGAATGGAGTCGCCGCGAATGAATGTTTTGGGATGACGATGCCGTTGGGATGTTTCCAGAGGAGGTGTTGGGGTTTGCTGAGTTCGATTTCGTGCGAGCGGAATTTCATGCCCAAGGGATTCTGTTCCTGAGAGAAAACGGGAAGAGAAGAGAGAATGGACAATCCAACAACTAATAGAAAGCGCATAACGGCTCCGGTGATGGTGTGCGGCTAGTGTGAAAAGGTTACACCTCCAAAATACCCAATTGCCTTTGGTTTGTCAAGGGGGAAAAATACTTAATTCAGGGCGGATTACACCGGCTCTGGTTGGACGCAGGAGTATCCAAAAGCGCAATCCCACGCGAGAGCGTGGGAACGAGAAAAAGAATAACCAATGCCTTCGTCAATAGGCGGAGTGGGGTGAATCCCACTTTTCCTACAGAATTATCGCTTCGAGTCTTCCATCAATTACCTTTGCCCTAAGATTTACATCTTTGGCGAGTTTGACGAGCCAGTCCTGCTTTAGCTTCGTCAAAACGAAATTCGAAAACACCTCCGGGAGCAAATCATTTACTAACTGTTTTGTCGGATCGAACCACTCGGTCGGCAACTGGCTGATGTCAAGATTCTCAAGTCTAATGTCTGCAACACCAATCTCACCCGCAGCTTGATTGTATGAAGGGAGGCACGATATAGCTGCTGTTAATGGTATTTGCGCAGTACTCGACGGAACGGAGGCAGTGATTGTTGCACTGAGATAAATGCGGTTCGAACCTTCCCTCAGTTCGACCCGTGGTGGCCGATCTATTGTGACTTGAAGGGTTTTGCCTAATGCCTTCTGCACTGGCAATTTGACGTGTTGTGTGAGCTGTTCATTGACAAAAGATTTCGCAAAACTCACATTAATTCCAGCATCTTTCGACCACCCGATCCGAAATGGCGACAATTCGCTATCAGGCATCGATTCACTTACCGTATCATTTGTCTGATCCCAGATTTGAAATTTATTATTAGCATCAAAATGATAACCTTGTACCCAACCAAATTCGATTGACTTTCCCCCTTCGAGCTTGAATGGCGTTATCTTTCCTTTTGCTCCAAGCCATAGATCCTCTGGGTCATTTGAGGTGTTCCGGATCTGAAGAACATAAGATCTAGTAACGAGGGATTGTCTGCAAGTAATAGACAGGGGCAGATTATTTTGTGCGGTCAGTTGACCAATCGTGACAATACTAGAAAGAAAAAAAGAGGTTAGAAAAGAAAGTCTCTTCATATTTCCGGTGCTCTCGTTTTGAAATAATTATTCATTTTAAGTTTGCTGAACGATGAGGAGTGGTCCGATCCCCTCTACTTCATATCTCCCTGCTCCGGCGATCCTTTACCCATTCTCTTTTTCAAAGCAGGAAGCTGGAGCGCGCCGACAACAATTATGATTCCCGTGAGAACCCACGCCGCTTGAGTGACTTTCAATGCCATCTCGTAGGTCTGCGGATGGAATGTGAAAGCGATCTTATGACTTCCGGCCGGAACTACGATGGAACGAAGGGCGTAGTTGGTTTTGTAGATTTCCGTTTCAGTACCGTCCACGTATGCTTTCCAACCTGCGGGATAATAAATCTCGCTAAGAACAAGCAGCGCTTGTACAGAGGTGTTCGCGGTCATTTCGATCTGATCGGATTCGTACTTCGTCACTTTAACCGATGCGGTCGAATCGGGCTTCCCGGGTTTCGCGCTTGGTTCTTGTTCGAGCAATGCGACATGCTTTGGATCGAACGAGGGGCCGTTAAGTTCGGCGAACATTTCCTTCTTCGTGCCGATCACTTTGTAGCCATCGACGAACCACGCCCGCGGGAGGTACGGAATCTGCTGAAGTGATCGTTGAACGCTGCCGTCCTGCATCTGCTTGCTCTGTACAGCGTACTTGATATTGAGCATCGCAAAGACATTCATATTGCCGCGCGGGAAACACGAATCGCGCAAGTCCTGATAAATTTTCAGCTTTGCAGGACTGTACCCTGTTGCGGCCTGTACATGGTTGTACATCAGCGTGTTGTTCTCATAATCACTGATTTCATAGACCCGGAACAGACTTGTATCCTGCTCCGCCTGAATGCGTTGGATAACTGCATCGGGTGCAACTTGCTCGCCCAGTGCGGCCTTCGGTTTCGGATCAATGTAGTGTTGATCGAGAATCGAAAGATCGATGAAAAGCAACGCGAGAAAAATTACCGAAAGCAAGCCGGCGCGGATTTTTCCGCTCAGGTATGCGATGATTGCTCCGAGAGTCGTGATAGCAAAGAGCGCGGATTTTACAAAATCGCCCCAGAACACATCGAACCGTTTCTGCATTAACGGTTCAATCTGCTGATGGCTGTATTGTTTTAATTCATCGGCGCGCTCGAACATGAATTGCGAAAGGATGTCGTATACTGCGGAGCGGGCAATAGTACCCAAGATCA
>DATGFY010000329.1:0-3322 GCA_035308785.1 Bacteroidota bacterium
ACGCCAATCAGGCGGGATACAATTATGAGCATCCGATGGATATCGGCGACGGCAACAGGTCGTTGACTATCCTGCAAACGGGCGATACCATTAAGCCGCCCGCAGTCTATTATAGCGGCATCCATCCTGATGGCATTATCCCTGTTGGCGATACGGTGACAGTGACTTTTCAACTCGATATGCGCCCGGCCATCACCGCAGCCGATCCGTTCGTTATTGGATCAGACACTTTATCGCTGCTATTGCAAGATTATACCTGGCTGGCAAAGCAGGGATATACTTCAGAAAACACCGGTGTCAAATTTTCCGATCCCGATGGCGATTCGATCTATACTGCCTCGATCAACATCGTCGGTCCCTCGACTTATGGCGTGCTGTACCGCGCGCGATACTCACATGTCGGCGGTGGGGGAGAGACCGAAGGCGGCGCCGCCGGCGATTTCCATTCCTATCGCTCGCGCTTCGTTCGTCCGCTAAATAGCCGGACATTCCCGCGCCATTACACATTCCCGCTCGATATCTGGCAGGTCGGCACCCCGATGCCCGATGAAGTGCCGCCCTACAGCGTGCTTTCCGGTACGCCGGGCGTCGCCACGGCGGTCCCAAATTCAGGCGCAAATGCGACTCAAGCAGTCTTGAACGGCTTCGTCAATGCGCATCTCAACACCGGAGTTGCATATTTCGAATGGGGCGCAACGAACGCCTACGGCAATCAGACTGCCAACATCAATTTTAGCAGTGCCTCGAACTCCGTTCCAATCGTGATGAACGCGACCATTACCGGTCTCACTGCGGGCACCGCCTATCACTATCGCGCAGATGCCTTGGTCGGTTCCGCGGTCACATCCGGATTGGATCAAACATTTCAGGTCGTCAGCGATCGGTGGAATATTTTATCGCTCCCGTACTATCCGCCCAACGATACCGTCGCTGCGCTCTATGCCGGCGCAACGAACCCGACTGCATATACATACTCAAGCGGTTATGTACCGCAAACTACCGTGAAACCCGGCGCCGGCTACTGGTTGAAATTCAACGGCGCAGAAGTCATCATCATTTCGGGTTCGCCGGTCTTGACTGCGGATATTGTCGTACAGCAAGGATGGAATATGGTGGGCTCAATTTCCTCCGATGTTGCAGCGTCAACTGTTACTTCCGTGCCTCCCTCGCTGATTCAAACGCCATTTTATCAGTATAAAGCTGGTTACACACCGGCTCCCGCATTGCATCCCGGAAGCGGCTATTGGGTAAAGACCTCAGGAGCAGGGAGGTTAGTGATGAGCTCGATCTCCTCATCTGCACCCAAGGTCGATGCAATCGATAACCGTTTGGATCGCCTCAACGCCATTACGATCACCGATGCTGCCGGCAACGCTCAAACGCTCTATTTCGGTACGGGCTCCGAATTTAGCGGTGCGCTTGCGGCATTCGAACTTCCGCCGCCTCCGCCGCCCGGCGTATTCGATGCACGGTTCGCTTCCGGCAGGATGGTAGATCTTGCTGCCGATGGCAAGAACGGTTCATTCCCAATTTCTGTTTCTTCTGCTGCATATCCGATGACAGTCGCGTGGAATCTCAAGAATTCCACTGTTGCATCCTTAAACATCGGCGGCACAGTAGTAGCGATGACTCCCAAAGGACATGCCCGCGTCAATGCGAACTCCTCGATCGCCGTGGATCTTTCGTCGAAAGCGTCACTCCCAACTCAGTACTCGCTCTCGCAGAATTATCCCAATCCATTCAATCCATCAACGATTATCAAGTTCGATTTGCCGGTGAATGGGTACGTAACCTTGACCGTTTACAATATCCTTGGTCAGCCGGTTGTTAAACTTGTCGATGGCATCCAGGCCGCCGGATACAAATCGGTTGAATTCAACGCTGCCGCATTGCCGAGCGGCGTCTATTTTTACCGCATCAATGCAGGCGCCTACACTGCCACCAAGAAATTGCTTCTGATGAAGTAACCGATGGCTGCATAGTTATCCTTTAATGAGGGCTGCAGCGAATCTGCAGCCCTTTATTTTTCACCTTCGCTGTTCGCCTTCCCATTCCTATTTTCGATAGCCTATAATCAATAGTTTATGTTCCCTTCATAAAATAGATCCGTCTGTATAAGTCATAAACAAATGAAGGGATTGCGCCGGAGTGGTTAGTTTGTGGTGATATGCGTCACACCGATTTCCCAAATACTTGTATTTGAACCCCATTCGTGCTTACTATGTGAGTGAGTTGTGATGCAACTTCCCGGAGGATCTCTAGACGAATCAGGGATCCCCGGTATGCGCTACTGTACCCAAGCCCAAGAGAGCGCCATCTCGCTTGTGCAGGCGCAGTCTTTATCGTCCCCCTTTCAGTGCTGCTGCTTTTGAATTCCACTCACCGCTTTGGATAGGTACGTCGTAGAAGTACGCCAAAGAATTTCAATGGATAATTACGACAGGCGAAGTAAGTCAGCGAAGTAAGATTGAAATTATCGATTGGGTTAAAGATTGGAACGGGCTTCGGCGCTGCCATCATTATGGTGGTCGCAATCGCCTTCGTGTCCCTTCGCGGCCTGAAAGATTTCCAGGATGCTTCTGCCTGGAGAGAGCATACCTTCCAAGTTATCGACCAAATCGAACGCATTCGTGTCCTCGATTCCGGAACTAAAACCGCGATTCGCGATTTTGCACTCACCGGCGATAGTCTCTGCATTCGCGATCATGCCGTCGCCCTCGCTCGTCTTATCGGCCGTCTCCCGGATCTCCGCGAACTCACCGCCGATAATCCAAACCAGCAACATCGTATCGATTTGCTTTCGCAAGCCATCGCCGAAAAGAATGCGGCGTCGATGGCATATCTCCCCGTACTAAACGGGCAGCGCCTTCCGCTCGCGGTCGTGAAGACCGGTGTGCTTCAGGGGGCAGGGGCACGCGATTCCATCACCGCAATCCTCTCTGCGATGCGCGACGAAGAAAAAAAACTGCTGGCACTTCGCGAGGCCAGCGTGGTCGTTCGCTCGCGCAATCTCACCCTCATCCTTGTGGCCGGTTCCGCCGCGATTTCCGCTGCCATGTTTCTGATCTTCTTTTTCTTGACGAATCATATCACCGGTTCGCTCCGCGAGTTATTGCGCGGCACAGAGGCAATTGAACGGCGGGAGTTTAACGAACGCGTCGCTGTCCGCTCTCACGATGAACTCGGCGATCTCGGCAAGTCATTTAATACCATGGCAGCCGCCCTGGCAGATGGCGAAAAAGCCGTGCAGGATTTCGAACGGCTCTTTTCGATGTCGTCGGATCTTATTTGCGTCTCAGGGTACGATGGATATTTCAAAAGA
>DATGFY010000330.1:0-4109 GCA_035308785.1 Bacteroidota bacterium
TGTTCCGCGCCTCATCATACGCAAGCCGCACTTCGCGCTCGATGCTCATCCGCACTTGGTCCCGGAGGAGTTTGTTCGATTCGAGGGTGTACTCCGATTGAGTGATATTCCCTTGATTCCGATTGAAGACGGGCAGGTCCACGGAGAAAGTCAAAGCAAAGTAATTCGGAATATATCCACCTGCCCTTGACCACGCTCCGCCAACTGTAACGTCGGGGATTGCGAGCGACTTTTGCAGATCGAGGTTGGCTTCTTCCGATTCGACATTTGCATCGGCGATACGGTAATCAGGCCGATGCTCCAATGAGGCATTGCTTATGGTATCGAGAGGCAATGAATCTGGAGTTACCGAATTGAGCGCGGCGGAATCGACCACCGGCAGATAATACGCGTTTGCCCCGGAGCTATCGCGGAGCAAAATGCCCAGATCCGATTGCAGTTCAGCAATGTGTTGAACGATCCCCGCGCGGTCGGTCTCCAGTTGGAGGAGGAGAGACTTGAGGCGCAAGACTTCGGAAAGTAGAGTGGAACGCTTCGAGTAATTTTCTTCCGTCCGCGCTACCGTCACTTGGAGTTGCGGAATCGCATCCTCGTAAAACGTCAGAGAACGTCTCGAGAAATAGAGATCGAAAAAATCGCTCCGGAGTTCGAACGACAGATCTCTCAAAAGATTATCGAACGTTCGCTCAGCGATGGCAGAATTGACTTCCGCAAGCCGCACTTGTTTCCCGCGCTTACCCGCGAGCAGGAACAATTGCTGTATTTGCACATCGGTATTGCCTGTATGCGTAACATCGAACCACTTTCCGGTCTCCTGATTGTAGATATTCTGGCCGACAGAAAGGTTCGGATTGCTCCAAAGCCGTGCCTGTTCGATGGTAGCCCGGGATCCCTCGATGTTCAAACGCGATGCAAGCAATTGCGCGTTATTCCGCACGAAGCGCGTTTGCGCGCTGTCCAGCGTCAAGGCAATGGAATCTGGCGCGTCGATTCCTGTTCCCGTTTTTTGGCAATGAAGCAGCGGGGGAACGAGGCAACCGATCGCCGCAATCAAATATGTGGCGAAAGATAATATTCGTTTCATCGTGAAGAATTCCGTTAATAAGCGGACAAGGCGGGGTGGCGACCCCCATCATCGTAGTCTTTTGACCTTTTCATAAGGAGGCCAGTCCTTTAGGGTCGCCGATTGCCCCGCAATTACTTGTCCGTTCAGTATCGTCTATGCCCTTCTTAGCGGCGTTGAGAAGCCGAAATAAGGACATTCTTGCGCGAATCGTCCATAATGGACGACGCCAAAAACGTTCTAAACTAAGAGAGCAAACAATAGAACTATCGCCAAGGCGGAGAAGAACGGGATAACAACAACCAATTCCCGCGCTTAATCGCTCAGCAAAGAGAAGAGATGAAACGAGCTAAAGGAGGAGAGTACAGTGCTGGAGGTAGAGAGTTTCGGAGAGATTCACCGAATGTATTGCGGGAGTCTCTTCCTGGGGGTATAAAAAATAAGGGTTCGAAAACACGATGCGGATGGCAGCCAATGAAGGGCTGTCCTCATCGAGAACAACGTGCCGTACCATCCCGGTTTTTGCGCATTTTAACGATTTTTGTGCAAAATGCCAAGAAGGGTTAGAAAGTGCATGGACACCAAGATCGGAACTCAGCGATTGATTAATCGCCTCTGATCCATCGCCTTCATCAAAGTGATAGGTCGAAGTATCTGGGAAGATATCGGTGAGATTGGCGGCATCGTTAATGAAGGCGAGAGCAAAGGCCCATGTAACGAGGATGAAAAGCCGCGATCTATTTATGATAAATTTGTTCATTGATGCATTTGGCGTTTTACAACAACCAAAAGAAGATAAAACCTTTTATACTAAAATGCAACTATGTAATTGCGTATAATGCGCCGCGAATCACATGTGATACAACATCAAATACACGATTACTCCCGTTACTGAAACATACATCCAGATCGGATATGTCCATTTTGCGATTTTACGATGAAGCGCGACGCGGTTTTTCAACCCTCGGTTCAGCGTAATAATTGCAAGCGGAACAACAGTTGCGGCAAGAATGGTATGCGACGTCAAGATCGTAAAGTAGAGGTACCGGATAAATCCTGTGCGGGGGAAATGCGTTGTACCGTGGCTATAGTGATATGTAAGATATGAAATCAAAAAAACGACGGAGACAGAGAACGCGCCGATCATCACCGATTTATGCTTCTTCATGTCGCCATGTTTCATGTAGCGGTGGCCGATGAACAGAAGCACGCCGCAGGTGGCGTTCAAGAATGCATTAAGCGTTGGGAGAAAGCTCATCGTTCTTTCGCAAGAAGTTTCGCGTCGGCGAGGAGTTTATTCATCGAGCCGATTTCGTCGCTGTCGTAATAGCCTCGGATGTTCGAATGCTTATCCACGAGGACAAATTTCGTGCTGTGGGCGATTGCACCGCTGTCGTTTTCCACCGCAAGATGGAAGTTCGTTTTTGTCATCCCCAAGATGGTACGTTTATCGCCGGTGAGAAAAGTCCACCTTGTATTATCGGCGCCGTACTGATGTGCATATTCTGCAAGCACCGGAGGCGTGTCGGTTTCAGGATCGACGGAGAATGAGACCAACCGGATCGAGGGATCATCGGCAAGATCGGATTGAATTTCTTTCATGCGAGACGACATCATCGGGCACGGGCCTGCGCAGCTCGTGAAAATAAAATCGGCGATAACGACCTTCCCATCGAAATCGTGTGCGCTGACTGGACGATTTTCCTGAGAGGTGAGCGAGAAGTAGGGCATATTTCCATATACCGGCATCGGCGGGTGATATGTCGAGAGGTAATGCCAAAACGTGAAGCTCGAACCGATTATGATCAAAACGGCAACGGCCATGATGAGATTTCGGCTTTTTGAAAAGATGTTTTGCTCGTCAGCGCCCATACAGGTTTACCGTTTCATCGCATAAGCGCTGAGCGCATAAGCGCCCGCAGCGAAGGCGGTCGCAACGAGAATCGAAGGTAAGAGCGGGGCAAGTTCCGGGGCGGGCAATGTTGCGTTGATATATAACAATTCGCGAAGCGCGGTAACCCCATAGCTCAGAGGATTCATGCGCATGATGACGCCGATCCATCCTGCAGCGCCGGTTGCAGGGAAGAGCGCGCCGGAAAGCAGCCAGAGCGGGATTAGAAACAAGTTCATGATCGCGTGAAACCCTTGAGACGATTCCATTCGCCAAGCAATGAGGAAGCCGAGACCGGTGAGGCCGAACGAAATGACTATCAGGACGAATAGGATCCCGACGAACGACATAAAGCTAAACGAAATACCAATGATAGGAGCAAGCGCGAGCAATATGATGCACTGGGCGACAGAAAGCGCTGTCCCACCCAAAATCTTGCCCAGAGCAATACTTCCGTTCGAGACGGGTGCTACAAGGACGGACTGAAGAAATCCTTCGCGTCGGTCTTCGATTATAGAGATGGTCGAAAAAATCGCGGTAAAAAGTATCGTCAAGACGATGGTACCCGGGTAGAAGTACTCAAGATAGTTCATCTGAGAAGCTGAGTTGGACTGGCGGAACGAAGTTCCGAGACCCGAGCCGATAAGGAACCAAAATACCAGCGGCGAACCAATCACGCCGACGATGCGGCTCTTCTGCCGGTAAAACCGGACAAGCTCGCGGCGGCAGAGCGAGAGGGCAGGAAGCAGGAGTGGGGTAGTCTTATTCAATTAGAAATCCTCTCCTTGAATCTCCAATGACCAAGCACCAATAACCAAACAATAGCCAAAACCCAATTTCAAAACATTGAAAACAAATAATGGATTCACAACTTTGCACCCAATAAGCAGAATATTTGATTGAATTCTCAATTTGGAATCTTATTGGTTATTGGTGCTTGATTATTGGTTATTTCCGTTAACTTCATCTTCAAATTTTCGGCCAGTCTTACCGATGAAGACGTCTTCGAGCGTCGGCTTGGCGAGCGTGATACTCTCGATCTGGCCGGGAAATGCTTGGACGAGTTCGGGGATAAATTCGTGGCCGTTGGAGCGTTCGATGCGAACGGTGCCGTCGACGGTTTTTGCTGAGGTTTTGAATCGTGCGGCAATATCC
>DATGFY010000331.1:0-7379 GCA_035308785.1 Bacteroidota bacterium
TTGCCCGGATCGGCACAACGCGCGCTACGCCTGATTATTTTGCGCTGCAGGTGCTCAACACGATCCTCGGCGGAGCATTCACCTCGCGCCTCAATATGAACCTCCGCGAAACGCACGGCTATACGTACGGCGCCTTTTCTGGTTTTGATTATCGCCCCATGCCGGGACCGTTTGTTGCGCGAGCGGCAGTGCAAACTAATGTCACCGATAAATCGCTTACGGAGTTCATGAAAGAGCTCAATGGCATCATGCAGCCGATTCCGGCGGATGAACTGGACAAAGCAAAGAATTATCTGGCGTTGCGTTATCCGGAAAACTTTCAAACGGTTGCGCAGATCACCAATCAACTCTCCGACATGGTGACGTATAATTTGCCGGATAATTATTTCAACAACTATGTCCAGCGGGTGTTGGCGGTGTCCGAAAAGGACGTCGAAAACGCGGCCAAGAAATATCTCGATCCCTCCGCGATGGACATTATTGTTGTAGGCGACCGGAAGGTGGTAGAAAAGGGAATCGATTCACTCGGCATCGCGCCGATCAAGAATTTCTCAATCGATGATGTGCTGGGAAAGGCCCCAACGGTGGAAGGAAATAAATAATTTGGAGTTTTATGGGGTCGGGAGTTAAACTCCCTCCCAGAACCGATAGTCATTGCGAGCGGAGCGAAGCAATCCCGGTAATGGGTGCTTCGCTTCTGTATTTTAGAACGTCCTACGTTGTTTCCACCAATTGTCAACCACGTCGGTGACGTGCGTATCGTTCTCGTTCTTCTGCCACTTTGAGAAGAACTGAATATCTGCGCCGCCGGGAGCAGGGTAGGGCTTATCGATCAACACGCGCACAGGCAGCGCAACGCAATCGCCGATAATAAATGCTTCGCCCTGCCGAAGGGTCGGGAGTACGTCGATGAAGTTCGACTGAGAGTCCGGCACTAACTTCCGCACATAGTTTTGGTCGTTCGGATTCAGCAGCCGCATTGCGACGAAATTATTGCACTGCGCCACAATGGTTTCCGAAATCTCCGCCGGGCGCTGGCTCACGATCATGCAGCTCACGCCGTATTTCCTTCCTTCCTTTGCAATCCGCTCAACCGTTTCCCTCGCTGCCTTGCTCGCCGAAGTATTCGAAAGGTAGGCGTGCGCCTCCTCAAAAACGACAAGGATAGGGAAATCTCTCCGCGCAGTATTCCAAAGGTTAAAGTCGTAGATCACTCTTCCTAAGAGCGAGACGAGAACGTTGATCACGTCGAATGGCGCGCGGCTGAGATCGATAATCGTAATTTGTTTTCCCGTACCCACACCGAACAATTTCGAAAGAAAATCACCCAGCTTGTCGGAGGACCGGTATGTCTTGGGCTTAAACAAGAATTCGTATCGCTTGTCGGTTAACTTGCTATCCATACGCACAAGGAAACGAGTGAACTGACCGTAGAACGGTCCTTCCTTCCCGCCAAGCGTGCGTTCGGTATCGAGCGCTTTCATGCGGACCATGACGTCGAGAAAATCAAAATACACCGGCGTATCGATGGTGAGGAATTCCTTCAACGGCAAATTCTTTCCACGTTTCGAATCGAGCACCGCCTCTTTCATCACCATCATCTGGTTATTCGCCGAATGCTCGTGTTCATCGATAAACGTCTCGACGAGTTCTTCGAAATTCATAAGCCAGTAGGGTAGCTCAAGCTCCGTAATATTGATCAGATTACCCGTATCCTGAAACGCCGTTGCATACTCGCCGTGCAGATCGAGCATAATGACGTGCGTATTTTCGAAATTCTGAACCTTCTGGAGGATTGAAGCCACCGTTGACGATTTCCCGGAGCCGGTAGAGCCGAACAGCGCAATATGTTTGGAGAAAAAGCGGTTCGGGTCGATATATAATCGTTCCTGATCGAAGAGGGATAAGGTGCCGAGAGAAAAATTCGAATCACGGTAAGTGGCAAAGATAACGCGCAGGTCTTCGTCGGTCGTCGAATAGATCGGCGAACCGATGACCGGCAGCGCTGTGAGACCGCGTTCGAATTTTCCGTTCTGCAGTGTGCCAAGTGTTTGGATATCGAGCAGGCGCTTGCCCACGCCGTCTTTTGTATTGCCCAATGGAGTGGTATCGCGCGCGGCGACAACGGTGCCGATGATCGAACGTTCGCTTTCGGGCATGACCACGTACGATCCGATTTGCCCGACGCGCGATGACCGATCGATCGATGTCGCCTTGATAACGACGTTATCATTCAATACTGCGGAGAGCCCCGCTGAAGTGACGGCAAATACTGTGCCGATAAGTTTCGTTTCGTCCATACGTGTTCCTTACGCTTTTATCCTTTTAATGGCTACGATCGTCTTGTCGTCGGAATATTCATCTCCGGCGCTGAATGTCTGAACATGCTCAAGCAGGTGCTGGGTGATTTCGCGGGCCGTGCCTTTGCTCGATTTCGCTAGTTCTGCCGTGAGAGTCTCTTCGCCGTAGAATTCACCTTTATGGTTCCGCGCCTCGGTAACGCCGTCGGTGTAGAGCAGGAGAATGTCGTTTTTCTTCATGTGAAAATTTTCGGCGTGGAACGATTCGTTCTCAAACGGCCCGATGAGCTGACCGGTCGGCTCGATGAGATCGGTCTTTCCCGTATCGGCATGGTAATGCATGGGGCTGTTGTGGCCGCAATTCGCATACAAAACGAGTCCATTCTTATCGTTGGCGAGCTCGCAGTAAAACAAGGACACGAACTGTTCCTGGGTAAAGGTCTTGCTGACGAGCTTATTCACGCGCGAAAGCAGCACGCTGATTTTTGTTTGATACTCGAAACCCATCCGCAGCGCGCCGGATACATACAGCGCCTGCACTGCCGCTGAAACGCCTTTGCTTGCCGCATCGCCGATGACGACGCCCAGGCGGTCTTGATCGCCCTCTGCCTGCAAGTAATCGAAGAAATCTCCTCCAACGATCCTATCCGCCAGCGAGACGCCGTAGAGTTCGTAATTTTGGAAATGCATCTCGTGCTGGGGAAGGATGCTTTTTTGGATGTCGCGCGCCTTATCGAGATCGCGCTCCAACACTTTCGCTTTTTGTTCGATCTTTTTCGAACGGAGAACGGAACTGAGCGCCGCACTGATAATATTGAGCGTGGCAGGGAGGTTATCCGAAAGTTCCTCGGCATTGAAGGCGAGAACGTAACGGTATAACGGCTTTCCGCGCCAAACAATTTTTTCTCCGACCCCCGTCGCCGAATATTTCAAAATTCCCCGGTTCCGCAGATATTGGTCTTGCTCGTTGGCAAGAACTGTGCGCGAATCTGCGAGCTGGAGGAAGAGCGGGTATTCGTTGACCTTCAACTTGTAGTTCTTCGCAATTTTCTCCATGTCGCCGGTCTGATACATCAAGCTGTAGGTGCCCGATCGTGAATCGAACTTCCAAATTCTTCCCCCGTTGATCTTGAACTGCTCGGAATGAATAATCTCATGAAGGACGTGGCTTAACAACTCTTCATCGTTCTCGAATTTTTTCGACGCGATTGTCTCTACGGTGCGGTATAATTTTCGTAATTGCATGAATGGCGATCGGAATGCACTCTAAAGGTACAGGGAAATTGCCTAAAATCCAACACGGTTTGCCGCCGTTTATCGCAGGTCACAAGTACGTTGGCCTACTCGTGATACTTCTTTTCTCCGGCAGTGATGGGAAAATCAAGATGGTCTTCTTTCCGGGGGATTGCGCACGAGTAGATTGAGCTGTATGCGCAGTACGGATTGTAGGCGTTGTTAAAGTCGATCGTATAAAAATGGTCGGAATCGGGGTTCTGATCGCCGACATCGACATACCGTCCCACGTTGTACGTTTCCTTGCCCGTCGTTTGATCAGTGAACCACACAGCAAGATTTTCCGATCCGCTTTCCTTATACACATTAAGATTATACTCTTTCCCGCGATAGGGGAGAATGAAGTAGCCATAACGGATTTCGTTGCGCTGCTCTCCTTTTGTGCCGAAGACGATCACATTTTCAGGATGGGAATAAAGGTATAACTTCGATTGGAAGTAGAATTCCAGATTTGGCGGATACCAGTTGATCCCTTGATAGTGTGCGGTGGTATCTTTCTTGAACGGCGATTCCGGGTCGAAACGGAAGACGGAGTCTACGAGCGCGCGGTGGGTAACGACCTCGCTCACAATGCGGATGCTGTCCTGAGGAGTAATGCGGAGTGCAGAGATCGATCTGTTGCGGCAAGAAGGAAGTGTGAAGAGAATGGAAATTCCCGACAGAATAAGAACAATCGGTCGAATTCGACGAATTGTTTTTGCATGGGACCACTCCACGTGGTTCAAGCCGGACCTTGTGAGGTTAGCAACAATTTCTTTCGATGAATTCTCGACCGAGATTTTCGTTGGCTCGTCACTCTCATGGCACCGGGCAAATGCCGAGCGAGATTTGAAAGAGAAACGCGCCAATAATGAGCGCCACGGCAACTACAATGACAACGAACTTGCCTTTCATGCGAGGAATAGGATGATTTTTAAGATACGCAGGGATGGCGGGAAAAGCAATGAAGGGCAGTTTCTGCTCGTGGATGTTCGGGTTTGACTTTCAGGCGCGTTTGGGGTAACTTTTGATGGGATTTCGCAGTCACTTTTCTTGAACATATTCGTATTTCGCACCTTTCCAGCCCTACAACCATCCCCCCATATATATAGTCTAATCTACAGAATCACGTGATACATATTGGGTTACATGGCGCCGGATGATGAAAAATTGCTGATACGGCAGGCGCAGAACGGCAATACCAGCGCGTTCGAGCGGCTTGTTCAGCGGTACGATAAGCGTGTCTTATCGATAGCGGCGAACTACGTCCGCTCCTCCGAGGATGCCAAGGACATCTATCAGGAAGTGCTGATTAAGGTCTATCGCGGGCTGCCGAGGTTTCAGGGGCTCAGCGAATTTTCCACCTGGCTCTACCGCATTACCACGAATGTTTGCCTTACACACAAGGCGCAAAAGAAGAATAAGTATCATGCATCGATCGATGAAGAGAGAGACGGAGAAGATGGGGAGTCGTATTCCTTGAAACATTCCCTTGCCGATACCGGCACAACTGATCAGCGCATGCTCGATGGTGAAATCTCGTCCTCCATCGATAATGCACTCGGCAGTCTTTCTCCTCAGCAAAAGATGGTCTTCACCCTTCGTCATTACGAGGGTTACAAACTCCGCGAAATCGCGGTGATGATGGAATGTACCGAAGGGACTGTGAAAAAGTATTTATTTACCGCGACACGCAAGATGAGAGAAGAGTTGAAAGATTTGGTTTGAACTTACCCGCAAGTCCCCCTTCTCTTGGAATCAAGAGAAGGGGGTGGCCACGCGAATCGAAGATTCGCGTGGACGGGGGATGAGTTCACGTGAAAATTGCAAGAATATTATTTAAGAAAAGAGAACCACATGGAACACACCACATATAAAGAATGGCTTCACCTTCTACTCTATAATGAGCTCGAAGAGGGCGAGAAGCAATCGCTCGAGACGCATCTGGCATCATGCGCAGAATGCCGCGAAGAACTCGAAGGGCTAAAACGATTTCACTCGCTCCTGGCCGAACACCCTTTAGCCGAATCCGCCGTCGAAACTGAGCGGATGCTCGGTGACGCGCGTAGGCGGCTGCGCGGTACGCTCGCCGATGCGCGTGATCGCAGATCTCCAGCCGAGCGCGTGAAGGAGTTTGTTGCCGGCATATTCAGTCCGCGACCGGCATTCGCGTTTGCTGCTATTGCAATCCTCATTATCGGCGTTGCTCTCGGTCGATACGTCCTTGCGCCGCAATCGGCAGCTGTCGGGCAAGGCGAATCTCTCGGGCAGACCTCCGCATTCGCACCGGGCGATTCGCACATTAGCAACGTGCGCTTTCTGGGCAACGACCCCGCTGCGGGAGAGATCGAATTTACCTTTGATGCCGTGACGCCTGTCCACATCAAAGGAAACGTCAACGATGCGCAAGTGCAAAAAGTTTTAACGCACGCGTTGCTCGATGAAGAAAATCCCGGAGTGCGGCTGCAATCAGTGAATGCCATTGCCTCGCAAACGGTACGTATCGGCGAAACCGATAAGCAGGTGCAAAACGCTCTGATCAAAGCGTTGAAGAGCGATCAAAACCCCGGCGTGCGCAAAGAAGCGCTCCTTGCGTTGCTGCGGTACCCTGTCGATGAATCGATCAAAGCGGCATTCTTGTATTCGTTGGTGCACGATAAAAATGCAGGCATTCGCATTGCGGTTATCAACTCGCTCGATTCGACCCGGACAGTCGGCAAACCACTCGATAAAGACGTGCTGGAGGTGCTCAAGGACCGTATGAGCACTGATGACAACAATTATATCCGCGTCCGGGCCAAGGCCGCAGTGCTGGAAGGGCACCAATAATGAAACGATTTGCGTTTTATATTGTCTTACTATCAATTGCCTCCATGGTTGTCATGATCCCCGCGCATGCGCAGCGGCACCACGTCCGAAGCAAAGAAAGCGACAGCGATGCCGATGAGAGTTCCTCCAATCGTACGAAGACCTTCACAGTAGGCAAGGGCGGATCGGTGGTCGTTTCCACCGGAGGCGGAACCGTCCATATTACGCCGTGGTCGAAAGAGGAGGTGTCGGTCAAGGTGACGGGGCTCGACGATGACGACGAGTCGAATACGCGCATCACTCAAACTGGAACCGTGATTCATATTTCCAATCACGCAGATTACGGCGAATCGGATGCAGAATATGATATCAGAGTGCCTTCTCAATTCGATGTCGATATCACCACCTCGGGGGGAGATATCCATATTGAAAGCGGACTGACCGGGAAGATTTACGGCAGCACCTCTTCCGGGACAATAACATTGGGAAATCTCGGCGGTACCATCGATATGGAAACCTCCGGCGGGGATGCAGGTATCGGAACGATCAAAGGCGATCTGCGGTTGAGAACTTCCGGTGGCGAAATTCGCGTCGGCGATGTTTCAGGCGACGCCGATATTGGCACCTCCGGCGGGAACATCGATATTGGCAGCGTTGGGAAGTCGCTCCACGCTACTACCGCGGGCGGCGATGTTCTTGCGGGCGATATCGGCGGCATAGCAGATCTCTCGACCTCAGGAGGTAACGTTACCGTCGGCAAACTCGGCGATCGGACAACGTTATCAACATCGGGCGGAGATATTCGTATTGCAGGCGCTACAGGCACGGTGTCTGCCAGAACTGCCGGCGGCGGACTCGATCTCCGGGATATTCATGGCTCGATTACCGCGAAGACTGCCGGTGGAGACATCGAAGCCGAACTGATTCCTTCCGGAAAGGGCCGGAGCCTGCTCACTACTGCGTCCGGCGACGTTCGTATTTATATTCCTGCGAATGCGA
>DATGFY010000332.1:0-3213 GCA_035308785.1 Bacteroidota bacterium
GTGGGCGGTGTTCGCGCAGAGCAAAATGCAATCAGCACCGGCTTTTTCGAGGCGCACCGCCTCGGCGGAAAACTGCTCGCCCCGCTGCTTCCACCCCGCGGGATCGGAGGGTGGTTTGAACTCCTCGAAGTCAACCGAGGAGAGGAGAATCTTGGCAGAGTGCATCCCGCCGAGCCGCTCGGTCGTCATCCGGTTGATATATTTATAATAGTCGATGGTCGAGACCCACGTCGTCCCGCCAATTAAGCCGATGGTTTTCATTGATGATAGGTTGTTACTTATCCTTTGAAAAAAGATGTCAGATTTCGTTTGTTACAAACCTAAAAGACCTGTCATCCTGAGCGTAAGCGAAGGATCTCCCAGGGTTGTCTTACCTACAAAGGTCGGAGATTCTTCTCCGCCGCGGCGGATCGCTCAGAATGACAATCATTTGGGATTGTTCGCCGGAATAAATTCCATCGAAATCGAATTTACGCAATGGCGCACATTCTTTTTCGTCATCCGCTCGCCTTCGAAGACGTGACCGAGGTGTCCGCCGCAGTTGGCGCATGTGATCTCAACGCGCATGCCGTCGGCATCGGTGGTGCGCTTCACTGCGCCGGGGATTTCGTCATCGAAACTCGGCCAGCCGCAATGCGAATCAAACTTGCTTTCGGAATTGTACAACGCCGCCCCGCATTGCCTGCAGGTGTATGTGCCTTTTTCGTGGTGATCGGTGTATTCGCCGGTGAACGGATATTCCGTCCCCTTGTGCAGGATTACCCGCTCTTCTTCGGGCGTTAGTTTTTTGTAGGGCATAAACTTGATCTAATTGGTATTGAAATGTAGATGATTAGGGGGTGAAAGGCAAAAAGCGGTGAATAGTGGTTGGTGGACAGTGAACAATAACCCTTGCCTAAATTGGATAAACATTGTACCTTAATATATTATGCATACAGCAAAAGTATCAAAAAAAGGACAGATTGTTATTCCGGCGACGATTCGCAAAAAACTCGGCCTGAAAAAAGGAATGAAGGTGGTTGTGATTGAAAACGCTACCGGGGTTTTTGTTCAACCGTTGGATAGAAAATATTTCGACCAGTTCGCCGGAATCCTTCCGAAGAAAGGGAGGGCCGTGGATGCTTTGTTAAGAGATAGACAACGAGATTCGAACTGAGTTGTGGCGCGAATCTCCGATTCGCGATTACTAAGAGCGGCGATTCAGAGAATCGCCCCACAAATAAATCCTTAATAAATCGGAAATCGCCAATCGGCAATTACTCTTTAAATTTAAGTCTGATCTTTAAGACTTCGGAGACGCTCCCAATCCGCACCGGCGGACCCCACGTGCCGACGCCGCACGAAACATAACTGTGCGTGTTGCCTTTTTTCTTGTACCCCCAGCTCACTTCATAGACCGCTTTGGTGATATAGCTGAACGGCCACAACTGCGCGTGGTGAGTGTGCCCCGATAGCTGCACATCGACATTATTCTCCGGCGCGTCGTTCAAGTGCGCGGGCTGATGGTCCATCAGAATCACCGGCAGGGAGGTATCGACGCCCTGCATGATCTCCGAAAGCTCCTTCCTCCGCTTGCCGTCGAACATGCGGATGCTGAGGTCTTCGCGGCCGACAAGGTACAGCCCGCCCATGACTTTCACCGCTTCATCGCGCAGCATTCGGATGCCGTGTTCGGTCAGATACGCGCACGCCTCTTCCACGCCGCCGATATATTCGTGGTTTCCCGTTACCGCGAAGACGCCGTGTTTGGATTTAATTGTGCGGAGCGTCTCTCCCAAATTCATCTTGATCACCGGCCCCAGGTCCTCATCGATCACGTCGCCGGGTAAAAGAACAATATCGGCGTTCATCGCATTCAGCTTTTCAACTATGCGTTCTAAACGCCACTTGCAAATGATCGTGCCAAGGTGAATATCCGATGCCGCCGCAATGATAATCTCTTTCCTGCCGTTCATTTTTTTGGGGATATCGAACGTCAGTTCTTTGACAATCGGCGTGCGCGCATTGACATACCCCGCAGAAATGAGCGTAAACACCAATGCAATCACCGCCAGCGTCACCGCCTCGCCATTGATAAACGGCGGAATGAACGGAAAGAAATGGTTGATGACACGAATGACATCGATCACCGCAGCGCACAGGAAGAAATAGACCATCGCCGCCAGCCAGAACGACCCCACATAGACAAAAAAGTCGCTGACGCGCGTAATCGCTGCCCGCTCCATAAATCTGCCAACGACAAATGAGAGCGAGAGGAAGAGATATAACCCCGCATACACCTCGCGCCAGAGCTGTTCACCGGCGAACGATTCCCATCCCCGCAGAAACACATAGAAATTTAAGAATGCGTACGCGGTGAACGCGATGGTGAAGAAAACGATAAAATTGAATCTGCGGGCCATGTGAATATTTATCTCATTTTCATTGTTTGAATTCCATCGCGTTGACGGTGGGGTTCGATCTGTCCGCCGTTATCGAAACGGACGTCTCCCAACTTGTGCAGATCGATAATGACGATATATTGGTCGCTCCGCAACTGTTCCAATTTCTCTTTGAGTAATTCGGCGCTCAAGAACAAGTACGGCGTCGGCCGTCCGCGATTGTCCTCGCCAACCGATTCAAGCTCGAATATTACGCGGTCGAAATATTCCTCCAGCTCGCGGAACCTCGGCGTATTCACCGCGCAGGAAAGAAACTCGATCGCCAGGCGGCTGATTTCGCGCGAAAACCGGATACCCTCCGGCCGATGGCGCGGCAATTCGCCGTGGTGGATCCGCAGATGCAGCTCGCGCGCCTCAGGCTCGATCTCGGCAAACTCGATTGCGGAAAAATACCGGTGCGCTTCCAGCAAATCGGGACTCATCTTCCACTCATCGAGCACCGCGGTCCGCCGTCCGTTGCGAAGCGAGAACTTTTCCTTTTCATAAACGTCGTTCACAATTTTCTTATGAACATCGCGCAAGTGCCGTTGCGTCTTCTTCACGACGCCGCCATCGACGTAGTAGTACATCTCCAGCAGAAGGCCTTTGAAATAAAATGCGGAAAGAAAGCAGAAGATCGCCCAGCCGAAAAGAAAAAAGAGCGCGGGGCCATTCCCGCCTTTCAACTCCACCATGAAATAGCTCCCGGCTCCGATCATCGCTTCAACCGCCATCAGCGCGATGAACCATCCGTTGGTCCACCACGCGATGCGTTCTTTATATGGATCGGTTG
>DATGFY010000333.1:0-2179 GCA_035308785.1 Bacteroidota bacterium
GTAGTTCCGATGCCGCATGGCGCGCAGCATGGGAGGAACCTCGCGGGGGAAAAACTTAGCCATGATTGGGCGGTATCATCATTACTCATCTAATATCGCCATCTTCCGACTCTCTTTCAAATTTTGTATATTGTGTGTGCAACTTCCCCTCCAGCATCGGCCTTTGAAACTATGAAAAAGTTCATTCTTATCCTCATGCTCAGCACACTTGGCAATACAGTCCACGCGCAAAATCAATTTCAGAGTTTTCTCTCTAAAGTCGATTCGCTTGCAACAAATGAAGCGAAGATGGCGGCAGTAGATAGTTTCATGACCTACGCGGCAACGAAAGGATTTCCTTTCATCGAAGGCGACACTGCCACTTTTCTCTACCGCGGAAGTTCATCGTCTGTCTATCTTTCCGGTGACATGGATGGATGGCCTCTGCCGGGCGAGGCGATGCGAAATCTTGCCGGCACAGATCTGTTCTATTATACCCATTTGTATGAGCCGACTGCACGGCTGGACTATAAGTTCCAGCTAAATGGGGCAACCTGGATTCTCGATCCGCTCAATCTACATCAGGTGGCCGGCGGTTTCGGTCCAAATTCTGAACTTGCAATGCCTCAGTTCGTGCAGCCATGGGAGATCGCCTATAAGCCGTCTATCCTTCATGGGGCGACCGCTCCGCTCCGGCTTTTTAGCACGAACATGAATGCGAATTACAACATCACGGTCTATCTTCCGCCCGGTTACGATACGAATAAAACATATCCCGTGGCGTATTTCCAGGACGGCGGCGATTATATCAATTTAGGCAGCGCGATCAATATTTTGGATAACTTGCTCGATTCAAATTTGATTCACCCGGTAATTGGCGTATTCGTCACACCGAACAACCGCAACGTAGAGTATGCCGGTTCTGCCCGAGATCAATATGTTGCGTTCTTTGCGGAAGAGCTTGTCCCTTATATCGATAGCCATTACCAGACGATTGCTCAGGCCGCATCCCGAGCCGTGATCGGTGATTCGTACGGCGGAAATATCTCTGCGTTGATTTCATATTATCATCCTGAACTGTTCGGAAAGTGCGGTCTGCACTCGGGGGCATTTCAGCCGTACAATTATGAAGCGTATAATCTATTTCTGAATTCCCCGCCGCTCAACGTGCAGTTTGCGGCGGTGTGGGGTACGTACGAACCTTTGCCCCAGGTGATGCACCCATTCCGGGATTCATTGCACGACAAGGGGTATCGATTCGAATGGTTGGAACTGCCGGAAGGCCACAGTTGGGGGTTATGGCGGCACACAACCGCCTTCATTCTGGAGAATTTCTTTCCCGCTTCGGTCGATGGCGTCGCGCCTATCGCACGCGGCACTCCCCGTGGATTTCGATTAGATCAGAATTATCCGAACCCCTTCAATCCAACGACGACGATCCGATATGAAATTCCAAAATCTGCTCACGTGGTCTTAACGATCGAGAACGTTCTAGGGCAGGAAGTCACACGGTTGGTGGATCAGGTGGAAGAACCCGGAGAGAAAACAGTGCAGTTCAAAGCAACGAATTTTCCCAGCGGAGTTTATCTATGCCGCATTTTTGCCGGTGCGTTCACCGACGCGAGGAAGATGGTATTGGTGAAGTAGTCTTCGTTACAAGCGACAAAAAAAAGGCCGGCTCATGCCGGCCTTTTCATTAAATCAGTTTTCACCGAATGCGAGGATCCGCCACGGCGGATTCGCTCGCTTCGCTCCTCAGAATGACAATCCTTTCGGATTTTTCACATGTTTCTATTTTCCTTTGCGGATGTAAATATCTCCGTTAAAGTTTTTGAACGTCAACTGCTGGCCGCCGCCGTTGATGGTGCCCTCCATCCCCTTCTCCATCGAAATGCGGTATCTGCCGCGCCGGCCCTGGGATGATTGCTCGACTTTTGCTTTCGTTTTGGACATCGCGATATCGAAATCGCTGTAAATCTCGCCTTGTTCAGACTTCATGTTGAGCGTGGCTTTGATATCGGGCGGATAAGTGACATCGATCTGGCCGTTGAGCGAACTGAACGACATCGATTTTTCCGGATCGATCTTTACGAATGTCACGGTAATTTCGCCGTTCGTCGCATCAACGACTGCAGAACCGGAAATTTCCGAGAGCCGCACCGAACCATTGATATCGCTGACTTCGATGTCGCCTTCAACA
>DATGFY010000334.1:0-3843 GCA_035308785.1 Bacteroidota bacterium
GCCAGTGTCCTCACCGATACTCTTAGTATCGGTCCGTTGCACTTTAGTACGCAATACTATTGGCATGTTTCGGCGACAACCGCTTCCGGTCAAAGCGCATATTCGGCGGCGTGGAAATTCACCACAATCTCCCCATCGTCGCCTACTGCAACAACTCTTCCGGCAACAAACGTGACGGCATCCTCGGCAACGTTCAACGCTTCGGTAAACCCCAACGGGAATGCGACCAATGTGAAATTCCAATATGGAACAACAACGGCATACGGAAACGCAGTGAACGGAATCCCCGCGGCCATTAACGGCACAACTCTTATATCTATTACCAATAACTTGCAAGGTCTTGCCCCGAACAAAACGTACCACTACCGGGTTTGCGCCACCGATGCCGCCGGAGCTTCGTACGGCGACGACCAATCGTTTACGACTCCCATTCCGCCGTATCCTGCAAATTACAGCATTGCCGATACGGTGCCGTTCCCCGTTTACCAAAACTCATCGGGCTACAAACCAACGGATTATCGATTGATCGGTTTGCCGGGTGCGTGCAATATGAAAGTCGCCGAATATATCGCGGGGCAGCCGAATTCAGCCTGGGTTCTTTACTGGGATAACGGCTTGCCGACAAACGGCCTAATGCCATTCGATGGAAGTTCGCAATTTCGCTTTTTGGCCGGACGGGCGTTCTGGATGATACATCGCGGTCCGTGGATACTCGATACTACAGTCGCTACAGCGCCTCTCGATACCGGCAAAGCTGCTGTCATTCCGCTGCATCCGGGATGGAACCTAATTACGAATCCCTACACCGCCCCGGTACAATGGGCGGCAGTTCAAGACTCGAACGGCGTTGCCGATCCAATTTATTCTTTCGGCGGAAGTTTCACGGTGTCATCCGTCTTCCAACCATATAAAGGATATTATTACTTCAACAGCGACAGCTCGTTCTACCTGCGTATCCCATATACGCTGCTCTTCACGTCGTCGCAATCCGCGGTAACTTCGCGCTCAACGCAGTGGCAAACGCAGATAGTTCTTTCATCGGAAACAGGATCCGATTCGACTGCCTGGATCGGCGTCTCGGACAACGGCAGCAGGAAACAACGAATTACGAATTTCCATAAACCTGAGGTGTTCGCCGATATCCCGCATACCGTTTTCCAACGGCCGGAATGGGATCCGCGGTATTCGAATTTTGCAACGGATATCCGTTCGACAATCGGCGCATTTTCGGTTTGGGATTTTGACGTGCTTTCTCCGGAACGTACTGCGCTGCATCTTTCCGTTGCGGACGTGCAGGCGATCCCTTCGCAGTTCTCCGTCGTGCTCATCGATAAGACGTCGGGGAAAACCTTCGATCTGCGAAGCGGCGGTTCGTACGAATTCCGTTCGCAACAGCGGGATTCCCGCCTCGAGCTCGCGATCGGGGAGCCCGACTCTGTTCGAAGCTATATCGCTTCTGTGCCGGTTCCGACGCATTACGCACTGGGAATAAACTATCCAAACCCATTCAATCCGTCCACTTCGATTCCCGTTGAGATTGCCGCAAGCACAAGAATGACCCTCACGATTTTTAACGTATTCGGTGAACTGGTGCGGACGCTGTACGATGCACAGATCGGCGCAGGGATGCACTCATTCAACTGGGACGGACGCGACAGGAATGGTACGACAGCGGCCAGCGGAGTGTATTATTATAGAATGGTCACCGGAACCGGTGTTTCGCTGATCCGAAAAATGGTAATGCTAAAATAGTGCGGTACGAGGCGATCAAGAATCAATATGGTATTTTTTAAAAGGTGAATGTATGAAAAGATTTCTCAATCCTGACAGAATGTTTGGGATATTCCTGATTTCCTCGCTGTTGTTGATCGGTGTTTGTCCTGCGGCCGCACGATACGGCAAGAATCCGCAGGTAACCAATGTTCAGTTCGAAACAAAAGGGGACACCGTAACCATTCATTACGACCTTGTCGGATCCCCCGATGCCGTCTATCGCATCGGTGTAGTCCTGAAGAAAGAAAGCGATCAGACCCTGCGATACGTCCCCAAGGAAATAAGCGGCGATATCGGTGATGCGATTTCCGCGGGGACAAACAAGACGATCATTTGGAATCTCAGCGATGAATTTCCCCGCGGCTTGGACGGAAATGATTTCTATTTTGAAATCGGAGCGGAGGATCTCTCTCCGTCCACCTCGATACCCTGGCTGGGCATCGGCGCCGCTGCAGTCGCCGGCGCCGGCGTTATCTGGTTTATCGTTTCATCCAAGCCGACGAATCAATCGGCCAGCAACCTTTCATCTTTTCCAAAACCGCCGGGGAGACCATAGTGTGATGACGAGCATTCTTAAAAAACCGATTTTACCTCTGCTGTTCGGTCAGACAGAGAGGATCAAGGTTACGGGCGCGGGTTCAACGGAAGCCAATCGCGTCCTTACGCCTTCTGCACTTGCGTTTATCGCAAAACTCGAACACGAATTCGGCGAACGGCGCCGAACCCTCTTGAAGAAGCGGATCGAAAGCCAAATCCAGATCAACTCAGGGAGGTTACCCGACTATCTTCCCGAAACCGAAAGCATTCGGACAGGATATTGGAAAGTAGCCGAATGTCCGAAAGATCTCATCGACCGGCGCGTAGAAATAACGGGTCCTCCGGACCGGAAAATGATTATCAATGCGCTTAACTCCGGCGCGAACGTGTATATGGCCGATTTCGAAGATTCCCTCTCGCCTACATGGGAAAACCTCATGAGAGGGCAATCGAACTTGATCGATGCTGTCGATAAGACCATTGCGGTAACGGGGCCTGAGGGCAAGCAATATGTGCTCAACGAATCAATCGCAACACTCATGGTTCGGCCGCGCGGCTGGCATCTCGAAGAAAAACATGTTCTCGTCGATGGACAACCCGTTTCTGCCTCGTTGTTCGATTTTGGGATTTTCTTTTTCCATAACGCCCGGAAACTCATCGAACGCGGCAGCGGTCCGTATTTCTATCTGCCGAAAATGGAAAGCCATCTTGAGGCGAAATTATGGAACGACGTCTTCCTGATGGCGCAGGATGAATTGTTTATCCCGCGCGGAAGCATCCGTGCCACCGCGCTCATCGAGACGATCCTTGCGGCGTTTGAAATGCATGAAATACTGTACGAACTGCAAGATCACTCTGCCGGGCTGAACTGCGGACGATGGGATTACATATTCAGCATGATCAAGAAATTCCGTCACCATCCGGAGTTTCTGCTTCCCGATCGCCTCCGGATCACGATGATGACGCCGTTCCTGCGGTCATATTCAACTCTGCTGATTCAAACGTGCCATCGGCACGGCGCTCACGCCATTGGAGGAATGGCAGCGCAGATTCCCGTGAAAGACAATGCCGAAGCGAACGAGGAAGCGTTCTCGAAAGTCCGCCTCGATAAAGAGCGCGAAGCGGACGACGGCCATGACGGCACATGGGTAGCGCATCCCGGCCTTGTTGCAGTCGCAAAGAAAGTCTTCGATGAAAAGATGCAGGGATTAAACCAGATCCAACGCAAACGCGAAGACGCCAATATCACGACAGCCGACCTGTTGACCGTTCCAAGAGGAGAAATCACCGAGCAAGGAGTACGCACGAACATTGAAGTGGCAATTCGGTACATCGCTTCATGGCTGAGCGGAAATGGATGCGTCCCTCTCCATAATCTTATGGAAGATGCGGCAACCGCAGAAATCTCCCGCGCGCAATTGTGGCAGTGGGTGCATAGCCCTAATGCAATGTTTTCCGATCACCGGAGAATCAATGTCGATGTTTTCGAAAGCATGTTTTCCAAAGAAGTTGCCGATATCATAGATTCGACCG
>DATGFY010000335.1:0-4228 GCA_035308785.1 Bacteroidota bacterium
CAATTCGGCACGATACCGTGTCGATGTTCAGGTCTCGTAAACGCGAACATAGCAATTGATCCGATGAAACTCCTCATCCTGTGCGGCGGCCAGGGAACTCGCCTCCGTGAGGAAACAGAATACAAGCCCAAACCCATGGTCGAGATCGGCGGTAAGCCGATTCTCTGGCATATCATGAAACTGTATTCGTTTTATGGCATTCGGGAATTTGTACTTGCGCTCGGCTACAAAGGCGATGTCATTCGCGATTACTTTTTGAACTTTCATTACTACGGAAGTGATTTCACCGTTGATTTGAAAAATCCCGGTAAGGTAGAAATTCATGGCGGTCGAGAGGAACAGGATTGGAAAGTGACTTTGGTCGAAACCGGAAAAGATTCTATGACCGGCTATCGCGTCAAGGCCTGTGAACCATATCTTCCCGATTCCGAATTTATGCTTACCTACGGCGATGCTGTCAGCGACGTGAACATTAAGTCACTTTTAGATTATCATCATTCCCAGAAAACCATTGGGACCGTTACCGGTGTATTCCCACCCTCCCGGTTTGGGGATCTGCATGTTGAGGGAGATCGGGTTGTCCGTTTCAAAGAGAAACGTCTCGATACAACCGATCAGAGTCCGATCAACGGCGGGTTTTTCGTCTTCAAACGCGAATTTCTTTCAGCGATTCCCTCGGACCCGACTTGCGATCTTGAGCGGGTTCCGCTCGAAGGCCTGGCATCTTCCGGTCAATTGTCTGTCTATCGTCATCCGGGATTTTGGCAATGCATGGATACTTTTCGAGATTACCGGCTCCTCAACGATATGTGGGATTCCAAACCGGCATGGAAAGTGTGGGATTCCAAGAATTCAACTGTTGTTAAATAACATCTAACAATGAAGGTATTTGTCACGGGACACCGTGGATATATCGGTGTCCATCTTGTCGATCTCCTCAAACAGCATGGACATTCTGTCACCGGCTGCGATCTCAACCTCTTTGATGGGTGCGAGTGGGAACAATTCACCCGGCCCGATGTTGAACGCATTGAGGATATACGAACCCTCACAGTGCGCGATCTTGATGGTTACGATTGCGTAATGCATCTTGCCGCGATCTCTAACGATCCGATGGGAGATTTGAATCCGGAAATTACGTACAGCATCAATCGAGAGGGCTCTCTTCGGCTCGGGAAAATTGCAAAGGAAGCTGGGGTGCCGAAATTTCTTTTCTCCAGCAGTTGTTCGATCTATGGTAAAGGGGAAAATCTCGATCTTGATGAACACTCAGGGTTAAATCCTATTTCCGCCTACGCCCGGTCAAAAATTGAAACCGAAGAAGGGCTTCGGAAGATGGCCGACGCGAATTTTTCGCCGGTCTTTTTACGCAATGCAACAGCCTACGGAAGTTCTCCAATGTTGCGTATCGATTTGGTGGCGAACAACTTGCTTGGGTGCGCGTATGCGCGCGGCGACATTCGTATTCACAGCGACGGATCCCCATGGCGTCCGCTCATTCATTGCCGCGATATCGCGCGCGCCTTTGTCGCCGTCTTACAATCTCCCCCAAATGCGCTGCATAATACGGCTGTCAATGTGGGTGCTAATCGGGAAAATTTTCAGGTTCGCGAAATTGCGGATCGGGTCAAGGAATTACTGCCGAAATCTGGGATTGTCTATACCGGCGAGGTGGGCGCCGATCCGCGTGATTACCGCGTTAAGTTTGATTTACTGAATAAACTCTTGCCGGATTTCCGTCTCGAGTATTCTCTTTCCTCCGGCATGGAAGATTTATACAAGAAATTCGTCGAACATAAATTCTCTGAAACCGATTTTGCCGGCGAACGCTTTACGCGTCTGAGGACCCTGAAGACGCGTCTTTCGATGCTGAACTGAAGAGGGCCGGGAATGCAATTCCATCAGTGCGATCTGCGCGGAGTGTATGAGATCACCCTTGAACCGCGGAGCGACGAACGCGGTTTTTTTATGCGCACATTTGACCGTCAGCTCTTCGATCGGTCCGGAATTAATGTCGAATGGGTACAGGAAAACCATTCTCGCTCGATTCAAAAAGGAGTTATTCGCGGGCTCCATTTTCAATTCGCTCCGCATGCAGAAACCAAACTCATCCGGTGCATTCGGGGCGGCATACTCGATATTTGCGTAGATTTGCGGACCGGTTCGCCTACGTTTGGTGAATGGCGGTCGTTCGAACTGACCGAGGGAAATAAGAAAATGGTGCTAATTCCCCGCGGTTGCGCACATGGCTTTTGTACGTTGACCGATGAGAGCGAGGTAGTCTATAAAGTCGATAATTATTACACCCCGCAGGCCGAAGGCGGTGTTATTTGGAATGATCCCGATTTGCAGATCACATGGCCTGCTGCATCGCCGCTTCTTTCCGAGAAAGATTCGAAACTGAAAACCTTAAAAGAATTTAAGGCCATTCACAAAGGATTAATACCTTAGCGCACGCATGAACATTCGTTTATTCAAGCCATATGTCGGCCAGGAAGAACTCGATAGCATTAAAGAAGCCTTTGATCGCTCCTGGATCGGGTTAGGCCCCAAGGTTGTAGAATTTGAACAGGATTGGTCGAAGTATATTGGCGCAAAGAGTTCTGTAGGGGTTAATTCGGCCACCGCGGCGCTCCATCTCGCGCTCACCGCGTTTGGATTCCCTCAAGGCAAGAAGGTACTTGTTCCGGCAATGACGTTTGCCGCAACGGCGACTGCAGTATTATACAATGGATTAGAACCCGTTTTTGTCGATATCGATGAGCGGACCCTCTCAATCGATCTTCATGATCTGGAAAAGAAATACACCAAAGATTGTGTTGCCCTCATGCCCGTCCATTTTGGCGGACATCCTGTCCCGATGGATGAACTAATGGCCTTCGCGCGGTCAAAAAAACTTGCCGTCGTTGAGGATTGTGCGCATGTAGCCGGAGGCATCTTTAAAGGCAAACGGCTCGGCATGTGGGGCGATATCGGATGCTTCAGCTTCGAGGAAAAGAAATGCATGACCACGGGTGACGGTGGGATGATTTGCTCCAACGACGAGAACCTGATTAATCCGTTGCGCGCATACCGCTGGATCGGCATCGATAAAGATACCTGGAAGCGTGCCGCCGGTTACACCGACGCGACTTCTGTTGACGCCCGCCACTGGTTTTACGAAATCGCCGTACTCGGCTACAAATACAATATGAACGACCTTGCTGCTTCGATCGGGCTGGTGCAATTGAAGAAGCTCGACCGGATGAATTCGATGCGCAGCCGAGCCATCCGAAGGTACATGGATGGAATTCGGAACTTGAAAACGATATCTCCATTGCTGCCGTTCGATCCCGAACACAATGTCTATTGGCTCTTCGGCGTCCGGTGCAAGCGTCGCGATGAACTTATCGTCCATCTCAAGTCAAAAGGCATCGCAACCAGCGTGCATTATATTCCTGTACCGATGCTGCCGCTCTTCCGCAAGTACGATAACGATTGCCGGGTTGCCAAGACGGTTTGGGAAACGTTCATTACGCTACCGTTGTTTGCAGAACTTAAGGACGAGGAAGTTGATTACATCGTAGAAGCTCTTCATCAATTCGATACGCGGTCGTGAAATGGCTGGTCCGAAAGTCACTGTTCTCATCCTCAGTTACAACGGGAAGTACCTCCTCGAAGATTCATTGACGTCCTATCTCGCCAACGATTATGAGAACTTTGAAGTTGTTGTCATTGACAACGGTTCCAGTGATGGTACTATGGAGTATGTCAAATCTGCATTCCCCTCCGTCAAAACAATTCGCGCGGAAAAAAATCTTGGGTATTCGGGAGGGTTTAATTTAGGTCTGAAATATGCTTTTGAAGAAGTCCATTCACCCTATGTGCTCATTTCTAATAATGATCTCCGCGCCGATTCACGAGTTATTTCAGAATTGGTAAAGATTATGGCTTCCGACTCCATGGTGGGATTTGTGACCGGCAAAGTATATTATTTCGATCAACCCGACACTTTGCAGACTGTCGGGAAATACGAAGATCCTATCATTTGGAACGGTAACCATATCGGTGGTGGAGAGAAGGACAACGGCCAATATGATCAGGTCAGCGAGCGCGTCTTCGCAGACGATGTCTATACGATGGTTCGCAAGGAATTGTACGATGCCGTGGGCGGTTATGATTCTACATTTTTTCTCCAGTCGGAGGAATACGATTGGCAGGCGCGTGGTAAGAACGCAGGATTTAAGAT
>DATGFY010000336.1:0-2858 GCA_035308785.1 Bacteroidota bacterium
ACCGCAGCGGTCAATGCCCTTTCGCGCGGAGGATTTGGAATGGGCGCTCAATCGATTTACGCATACGGCGCACTCGCAATTTGGCGCAAAGGCGATTCTGCCTCGACCATTGCCGGTCTTGCGAACAGCGGCATCAAATCGATAGCAATTGCGAATCCGGCAGTCGCGCCGTACGGCGCTGCGGCCATCGATGCGCTAAAACATGCCGGGATCTACGACCGTGTTCAATCGCACCTCATTCAGGCAGAAAATATTTCTCAGGTAAATACGTACATCAACACCGGTACGGTCGATGCTGCGTTGACTTCGGCATCGACGATTAAAACGCTCGGCAACGCCGGTGGCCGGTGGAATGAAGTGCCGGATAGCTTGTATTCGCCGATTGCCCAGGGAATGATCGTGATAAAACGGACCGGCGCCCACGATGAGGCTGCCGGGAAATTTTTCGCGTTTGTGCTTTCGCCCAAGGGGAGAGACGTTCTTGTCAGTTACGGGTATCGTGTCCGATGAACACGCTCTCCGGCGCCATTGTGACGATCGAATCCAGCGACGCCCTCTCGCTTGTGGGCGTGGATGTTGGCGGCGATATCTTTTCTTGCGTTGTGATTGATACCGAAGAGAGCGCGCGGTATCTGCGTATCGGGATGGAAGTCAAAGTTGTCTTCAAAGAAACCGAAGTTGCTCTTGCCAGAAATCTGCGTGACCAAATCAGCATCCGCAATCATATGCACGGCCCGATCATCGATATCGAACGCGGCGCAATCCTAACCAAAGTGCGTTTAAAGTACAAGTCGTCGGTCATCACAAGCGTTATTACGACAAGTTCTGCCAAAGCGATGGAATTGAAGGCGGGCGAACCGGTCATCGGGCTTGTGAAGTCTAACGAAGTTTCCTTGATGCGATAGGTCGTTTTGTTGTCGGCGTACGCTATCACGTTATTGCTGACATTCAAACTGGCGGCAGTGACGACAGCACTGCTCCTCATTGCCGGCGTCCCATTGGCCCGCCTCCTTGCCTCGATGCGGAGTCCATTAAAGCCGGTCTTCGAAACGCTCATTGCCATGCCGATGGTGCTTCCCCCTTCAGTGATCGGATTCTACCTTCTCGTTGCCTTCAGTCCCCAAAGCGGCCTTGGGAAATTCCTCGAATCTGCCGCAAACCTCCGGCTCATTTTTTCGTTCGAAGGCCTTGTGGTTGCCTCGTTTATTTACAGTCTTCCATTCCTGGTGAGGCCGATCCAGGCAGGTTTCGAGGCGCTTCCACCGTCGCTGTCAGAAGCATCGTTTACGCTGGGAAAGTCGCGGATGCGGACGTTCTTCTCGGTGCTCCTTCCCAATGTCACGCCTGCTATACTCAGCGGCGGCGTGCTTGCGTTCGCGCACACCATCGGTGAGTTTGGCATTGTGCTCATGATCGGCGGAAATATTCCGGGTAAAACTCGCGTCGCCTCGATCGCAGTCTATGATGAAGTTGAGGCGCTTCACTACGGCAATGCGAACGATTACGCGCTCACATTGTTAGTGATCAGTTTCGTCATTCTTCTCGCTGTATCGATTGTGAACCGAAGAAGAACGCGGTTGGCGTAACAATACGGCCATGATCTCTATCCACATAACTAAGCGCTTATCCGCCGCAACCGGTCCGATGGATTTGAAAGTTGACCTCGAACTCGATGGCCGCGAATTTGCCGCTCTCTACGGAAAGTCCGGCTCAGGGAAAACGTCACTGCTCAAAATGATCGCCGGACTGATGACGCCGGACTCCGGGACGATCACCGTCGATGGCGAGCCGTGGTTCGATTCAGCACGTGGAATAAACCTCCATGCCCGTTCGCGGGGAGTGGGCTTCGTGTTTCAGGATTATGCGCTGTTTCCGCACATGACAGTGCGAAAAAACATCGAGTATGCACTGGAGGGTGCGCACGGCGGCTTGAGTTGCGGCGAACTTCTCGATACATTCGAACTTGGCGGCCTCGCAGACCGGAAACCCGGCACATTGTCCGGCGGACAGCAGCAACGCGTTGCCCTTGCCCGCGCCGTCGCCCGCTCGCCAAAAATTCTGCTGTTAGATGAGCCGCTTTCCGCTCTCGATGCGGAGACGCAGACGAAGCTCCGCGAGGAGTTGTTGAATATTTCCCGGCGGACTTCCTTCGCCGCGCTGATCGTTAGCCACGATCTCGGAGAAATCTTTGCACTTGCAAAAACAGTCTTTATGCTTAACAACGGCGCAATCGAACGCTCGGGCAGGCCGTCGGAGATTTTCGCCGGGACAGCGCTCAGCAGCAAGTTCCGCTTCGCTGCGCAAGTGCTCGAAATCGAGAAAGCCGACGTTGTCTTCGTGCTGACGATTGCGATTGGGAATAATCTTGTTAAGGTAATAGCGACTGAAGAAGAATTGCAGAACATTCGCGTTGGCGATAAAGTCGTTGTTGCCTCCAAAGCATTCAACCCCATCGTCATGAAAGAAGGCTAATCGTAGGGGCACGCTGCCGCGTGCCCCCTTGTTGTAAAGGGCACTCCGCAACGTGCCCCTACAAAAATTATCTCTTCGCCAACCCGTGTGGCGAGAGCCAGCTTTCCGGATCTTGCTTCTCCCGTTCCTTCCAGATTTCAAAATGCAGCCGCGGACCGCTGAGACCTTCGCCGCTCTTGCCGATCTCCGCGCCTTCACCGATTCGCTGTCCTTCCGTCACCGTAATTTCCGAAAGATGTGCATACACTGTCCGGTAACCGTTCGAATGATCCACGATCACCAGATTCCCGAACGACGGCAGCCACGAAATCGCCGAGACGTCGCCGGGCGCTATTGCAGAAACTTCGCTGCCGACCGGTAATTTAATATCGATGCCCGTATTCTGC
>DATGFY010000337.1:0-4540 GCA_035308785.1 Bacteroidota bacterium
CCACAATCCGCTGAACACCATTGTAATCGTTGAAAACTTCGATATGCGACAACCGATTATTCTGCTTAAAGATTCCTGCTACCTCTTGCGCCTGATTGTATCCAACTTCTACGAACAGCCATCCGCCCGATTTCAGTAGGAGTTTCGATAGATCTGAAATTCTTGTATAAAACGTCAATCCATCAGCCGAATCGGACAATGCCTGCGCCGGTTCGTATGCTCGGACATTTGCCGGGAGTTCTCCATATTCCTCTTCGGATATATACGGTGGATTCGATATGATCATATCGTATTTCGGGGTCAGTTTTCCGACTGCGTTATCACTGAGCAAATCTGTCTCCACGAATCGAATTCGCTGCTCTACTCCGTGCACTCTGGCGTTATCCAACGCGCATTGGAGAGCTTCAGCGCTGATGTCCACCGAATCTATCGCAATCTTTGGGAGAAATTTTGCGAGAGAAATTGCGATATTACCGCTGCCTGTGCCAATATCGAGGATGCGCATTGCGGGATTCTTCTGACCAATGTCGATCGCCTTTTCCACCAGAATCTCGGTCTCGGGCCGTGGTATCAGCACACGCCTATCGACGTGAAACTCAAGCCCCATGAATTCGGTCGAGCCGACAATGTACTGAACCGGCTCATTGGCAAGCGCCCGGATGAGATGCGATTCGATACGATCCTCTTCCGAATCCGTTAATTGGACGTCAGCCAACCGAACCAATTCGCCTCGCTTCCGACCGGTTGCATGAGCAATGAGCAATTCTGCAACCAATCTCGCGCTTTCGATTCCATGCTCCTCTAAACGTTGAACAGATTGGTTCAGGATTCGCCGTACAGTCATCATCGTTTCAGTTTCGTCAAACATTTCGAATCAGCTTCCCTAAACACCTTTTAGAACGATAACTGTAATATCGTCTGATTGGGGCACACCCTCGCTAAACTTCTGTACTGACGCGACCACTGCCGATAACATCGCATCAGCGCTGCCATTGAGCGATTTCGTTACGACGTCGATCAATCGAAATTCTTCGAATTCCGCCCCCGCCTTGCTCATCGCCTCGGTAACGCCATCAGTATAAAGAACAAGCGATTCATCCTTATCGATTGGAACTTCACCCTCCTGATACGGGACAACCGCGCGCATAATCCCAAGAATGACTCCGCCAAGATCGAGCCGTTCAATAGTTCCATCTCTGCGAAACAGCAGCGGCGGGTTGTGCCCCGCGCTCACATAGCGAAATGTCTTGGTTTCGGTATCGAGGATTCCCCAAAAGAACGTGATAAACCGATCGATGCCCGTGCTTGCGAAGATCAAATCGTTAACGCGGCGCGTGAGTTCTGCCAGTGAAAGGCCTAGCGGTATCAGGGCGCGAATCGTGGCCTGAAGATTTGCCATCAAGAGCGATGCAGGGGTTCCCTTCCCCGAAACGTCGCCGATGGCGATCATAAACCGATGATCGGATAATTGGATGAGATCGTAATAATCGCCTCCAACTTGTTTCGAAGAGAGATTGGTAGCCGCAACATCATAGCGCTTAATTTTCGGGAGCCGGGCGGGAAGCAGACCCTTCTGAATTTCGCGGGCAATGAGCAACTCGTCTTCAAGTTTCTGCTTTTCAATCGCCTCATGGAACAAACGGGCATTTTCGATCGACACAATGGCGAGACTGCCGAGCGAAGTCAGAAATTCAATGTCCGCTTGGGCGTACGGCTCCTTACTCAATCGCTCGCCAACACCGAGAACACCCTTCGTTTCGTTATGGAGCTGAATGGGAACCAACACTTGGATTCCGGCCTCAATCATTTGGGCTTGAGTGGTTTTCGAAATCGATCGACCGGGCTTATCGATCATGACTGCAGATGCGATCGACCGCAGTTCTTCAACAACTCTATCGTCTAAGGGCTTGTCAATCTTCGATTGCGCCATACGAATTGTCTCATCGCGTTTGAGCGCGATAAAATATCGCTTCGGAGCGACCCTGCCGAGGAGCGAAAATATTAATAGCCGCAGGAGCCGATCGCTTTCAAGAACCAAGCTGAACTCTTTGCTCAAATCGAACAACGTATTCAATTCTTGTACTTTGGCGTCGAGCCGCCGGTTTACCTGGCGGATTTCTTCCACGGCAAGACCTTTTTCAATCGCTGATGCGGCAATATTCCCTACTGCCTTCATATAGGTCTGCTCTTTGCCTGTCAATTTCTTACCGGGAACCATCAGGTTAAATGCAGCTACGCCAAGGGTGGTATCGAGAGCACGAAGCGGAAGGACAAGTTGGAGATTTTGATCGCGGAACCCTTTAAGCCATCGCAGTTTGCGGGCACCGGAATGCGAAACGTCGATCAAACCGGAAGGAACGGATGGTATGCGAAGCTCTTCTACAAAGGCATCATCGGAGAACCCTTTCGCAATGGCGCGAGAAAAGCTGCCGGAGGATCGCCTCAGGAGAACCACGCCCCGCGACGACAAGATCTTTCCCATGATGGTAAAAAGGAAATGCTTCAGAATGAAATCGACATCGAGCGTCGCGTTCACACTGGAACTAAATTCGAGGACAGCGTTGAGATCGAACCGATCTTGCGAGCGGCTCTCGATATCGGCGCGGCGTTGCCGGGGAATAACGGCCTCCTACTTCGGCTGCAGGCGTTTCATAAGCCGGACCTCGTTCATCTCCGGAGATACGATGTATTCGACGTCGTCCATAAGCGATCGCATCAGGTACATACCGAGGCCGCCCCGACGGTAGTGTGCGAGGTACTCTTTCATGTCGGGTTTCTTGATAGTTTCCGGATCAAAGGATAATCCTTGATCCTGGATTCTGACTTCAAACGTCACAGCGTTCGTCACAATCCGTATCCGAATGTCTTTATCGGTGGCATACTTGTACGAATGTTTAATCACATTTGTACAAGCCTCATCGACTGCGAGAGCAATTTTATTTACTGCCTCCTCGTCAAAGCCGAATTCGCGAGCTGCCGCCGAAACGAACTCGCGGACTTCGCTGAGGCGCTCGGTTCTGCTCTTGATCGTGAGCGTTGCGCCGCCTGGGCTCTTATTTGATTGCGGTTGCGTCATATCGGAAAGCCGGCTATTTCTTCCCGGCAGTGAACTTGCTTACCGCCTCTTGCTCGTCTTTAGCAATATCATAGAGCAAAGGAAACCCGAGAAGATCGAAGACGTTATAAATCTTTTGCGACATATTTGAGAGTTTGATGTCTCCGCTGTGGTTGCGAACATCCTCGATATATGCCATAAAAACGCCCAACCCGGCGCTGCTGATATATGTCAGGTCTTTGCAGTTCACGACAATATTGAATCGCTTTTGATCGATGAGCTTTTGGAATGCCGCTTCCAATTCCGCTGCCGTGTGAGCATCGAGATACCCTTTCAAATCCAGGATATTCACGGCATTCGTTTCCCGCGTTGCAATCTTGAAATCACTCATAGTTGAATCTCCGGTGTTTTTGTGATGGTATTGTTATTCAAACTCTCGATTCCCCTGCGCGACTTCGACGACCATTTCATCACAATCAATGTGAGATCGTCTTCGGGCGCATGGTGTTCAGTATGCGTATCGACTGCAGAGATAATCGCCTCGCGAATTTCCATCGCACTTCGATCTCGGACATTCATTCCAATCTCTAACAATCGTTCATATCCAAATTCTTCGCCGTCCTCCATACGGGCTTCGGTGACTCCGTCGGTGAACAGGACAACACTGTCGCCTTCCTCAAGGACAATCGTTTCCTGCGCAAGCGTTTTCTGAAAGAAACTCGGACTCCCCATTCCAAGCGCTACGCCAACCGGCTGTATATAGATCGCTCCGCTCGCTTTCAGAAATAACATGGGGCAATGACCGGCCCTGGCGATTGTAAACGAGCCATTCCTCAAATCCAGTGCGCCATAGATTACGCTGATAAATGATCGCCGGTCAATCGTTCCCGATAGAGCGGCGTGCGCCTTAGCGAGGAATTCCGTAGGCGTCGGATAAATCTTGCTTAACGACTGGAAGATGCCTTTCATTTCGGCCATATAGAAGGCAGCAGAGACGCCTTTGCCCGAAACATCTCCAACAATTACGCCAAGCCGGTGCTCATCCAGCATCGTGAAATCGTAGTAATCGCCTCCAACTTCGAATGCCGGCGAAGAAAGCGCTTCAAGTTCCACCATATCAAGTATTGGCAATTGCTGCGGCAGCAGTTTCTTTTGCATTTCTTGTGCAACCATGACTTCTTGGAGAAGTCGTTCGCGTTGAAGTGACTTTTCGATTAGCCGCGAATTCTCTATTGCAATCGTTGCCTGATCTGCAAAGGCCGAGATCAAATCCACATCTTCCTTATCGAAGCCGAACGACATTTCCTTCGTCGCGTACAACACGCCGATGACGGAATCGTGCGCCACAAGCGGAACAATAGTGAGAGAACCGAATTTCCGTTGCAATTTGCTTACGTGCTTTGTTCTCTTATCCTGCGATACATCGTCGATTACCAGCGGCTTGCGAGAATCGAGTACGAACTGACGCAGCGGTCCATCCGGGGT
>DATGFY010000338.1:0-5153 GCA_035308785.1 Bacteroidota bacterium
TGGCATGACAATCCGGTCTATGCGGCGATTCATTCGCAGTCGCCGCGTGTGCGGTCGTTCGGTGGCGGCACTCCGGGAGGGATGAACGACCGGTACGACATCATGCTCACTTCCTATTCGTCTTTGGATGCTAATACGATACCTTCGCATTACACCGCTTATGGAAACGATGGTCGTCATTACAACGACAGCATCAACCATCTGCCGAATTACGCTGTTCCGGACAGCGTAGCGAACGGTCTGGAATATGCTTCAGATCATTTGCCGGTCTATTGTGATTTCTATTTTCCAAAAGCGATCGATACGACGATCAATCTTGCGATGGCGACAGGATGGAACCTGGTTTCGCTGCCGTTGAGCGTGAGCAGCATCGTTCCGGATTCGCTCTATCCCAATGCGATTACACCGGCGTTTATCTATGAATCGGGAGCGTATTATCAAAGCACCCAAATTCTTCCCGGCAGCGGGTATTGGTTGAAGTTTCAGGCTCTTGACACCGTCCCGATCATCGGCAAACACGTATCTATCGATTCGGCATTGGTATGGCAGGATTGGAATATGATCGGATCGGTTACGGATACAATCGATGTAAGCTTGGTGATCTCTATCCCCGATAGCATCATCGTTTCACAATTCTTCGGTTATGACCGTGGATATAAGCAGGCCGCACGTTTATATCCCGGACGCGGGTATTGGGTGAAAACTGCTCGGTCGGGAAAGATATTTCTCCTCTCTTCGCATTAGAGATTTGATGGGTCGGATCGTTTTGTCATCGATCCGAGTGCTCCGCAACGTGATTTCTTAAAAAAAGAATCCCGACCATTCTAGGAATGGTCGGGATTTTTGAAACCCCCTGTCTGGCAACCCGCATGAAGCGGGGTGGTGCAGTAACGGAGTTGACGCGCTCTACGCAATCGATCTCCTTCCACATCAACGCCTAATCCACTAGGTTTGCCTCATTATGTTCGAAAGAGGACCGATTACGTGGGAATAATATCTTAAAATCTCTGCGTGAAGTCAATAGGGAATACCCTATTTCTTGCTATCGATTTTGCATTGTAAATGCCCTTTTCGAACCTTATCTTAGCTATGACATATCGATGTCAAAAAATTGTGAAAAACCCTTGCAAGGCTTGTTTCTGATTCTCGAGATTCGAACAGGATGAGAGGGTTATTTCCGCGAACGTTTGAGTTTGCCCTGAACGACCGCGACGAGAAGGTCCGGATCGACGGGCTTTGTGAGGTAGTCATCGACTCCAAGCTGCATGCCGGAGCGGACAATGACATCATCGGTAAGACTGCTGAGGAGAATAAATGGAATCGAACGGAGCTTTTCCGATTTCTGCACAGACTGGAAGAATTTGAATCCGTCCGCATCGCCCGGAGAGAACTTTATATCGCTGACGATACAATCAACCGGGGTTGTGTTAAGTTTGATGAGCGCATCTTCAACGCGTGCGCAGGTAATGGTATTGAACCCTTCCGCCTCCAGCACTTCGGCAAGAGGTTCGCGAATGTTTTCTTCATCGTCCGCCAGCAAGATCGTGCGTTTCCCCGGATTGCGCTGCATTTTTGCAAGAATGAGGGGTTCGATCTGGGCGACCTCTTCGGGTAATATCCGGTATTTCTTTTTCAGTGCTTCAAGCGAGGCGGGAATGCTGGGTGTGACAGAACCCGAGGCGATTCCCGATTCGAGTTCTTGAACATACTGTTCGATACGGACTTCCGTTTCGATCTTTACGTGTTCCTCATACGATAACTCCAGAAGCTCTTTCAATTCGAGCACGTTCCATGCTTGATGAACGGAGGGTTCGCCGTTCACATATGCCATCCGAAGCCGGTCGCGGTAAAGAACAAGGCGCTGTTCGTGCGATTCGGGGATCGAAATTCCGAGCAAATCCATTTTGCGTTCGTATTCACCTTGCACTTGTTCGAGACGTGAAAGGAGCTGCTTATCCATTTGCGATTTCAATTCTTCCCGCGCCTTCTGGACTGCGAGAGCTTCATTGGCCACCATTTGCTCGCGTTCAAGCCGGATTTGTTCGCGTTCGGCGTTCAACGCAGTTTCGTTTTCCACGCGCATCTGCTCGAGTTCTACCTGGAGGCGGTTGTTGAAATCGCCTTTCAACTCGCGCTCAAGCTTGGCAGTGAGGGCCACGCGTTCGCTTTCAAACTTCCGCAATTCGCGCTCGCGAACGTGTTCAATTTGGGCGTCGAGCTGTTGCCGGTAATCGACATCGAGCGAGGCGCGCTCTTTCTCGAACGATTGATGAAGCGTCTCCTGTTGCGCATTGAATTCATTGCGCATCGATTCGCGTTCGTGGGCTAGACGTTCGTCGAATTCCCGGGTCATCCGTTGTTTCAGTTGATCCTGGGCAAATTTTTGTTGCTGCTGGCTTTGCTGGAGGATGAGACTTTCGGCCTTTCGAAGTTCTTCAAGTAACCGGCGCTTGTACTGCTCTTTCATTTCGCGGTCGCGCTCGAGGAACGATTGCCGCTCTCGCTCAAGGGCGGCGTCGCTTTCCGCAATGATCTGATTCCTCTCGGATTCAAGCTGCGATTCGAGCGCGGCGCGGAGCTCTTTTTCAATCTCCGACCGTTTACGTTCAATTTGATCGACCTCTTCGGTCTTGAGGCGCTCCAATTCTTCCTTCATCCGAAACGCGTATTCCCGTTCGATCTTAAGGCGTTCCGTATCAAACGTCGAACTGAGCGAAGACTTCTGTTTCTCGTGTTCTTGCTGGAGCGTTGCCCGGTCAACCGCGAGCTTTTCATCGAATTCTTTGGCAAGGCGTTCCTTCAAGTGGTCTTGTTCAGCTCGTTGTTGATCGAGCAATGACTGATTGCGTTTCGTTTCCTCGGTGAGGCGGCTTTCGTACTGATCTTTCAGTTCGCGTTCTTTTTCAGCGAAGATTTTCTTCTGCCGCTCTGCAAGCGCAGCTTCCTGGTCCTCGGTGCGTTTGCCCAATTCGCGGAGATTCTGTTCGTATTGATTGGCAAACCGCTCGCGCATTTCTTTTTCGTAAAAAACCTGTTCGGCCTCAAATTGCCTGCGCAAGCGCTCTTCGGCGAGGAGTATCTCCTGATCGAGTTTAATGCGGTAGTCATTCTCATACTGTTTTTGCATTTCGCCAAGGTCTTTCTCGAAATGCGATTTCAGCAGTTCCCGCTGTGATTTAAGTTTTTCTTGTTCCTCTTCAAGCAGGAGGGAGGTATTCCGTTCGGCGAGCCGCAACTGGTTGGTGAATCTCTCACGATACTCGTTTTCGATTTCTTCGCGAAGTTTTGATTCAAGTTCGGCGCGGGATCCGGTTGCCGGCTCGGAGGGAGAATGAACTGATGCCGGACGTATGGGTTCGTGAGCAACGGTCCGCGGCGTAAATGAGGGCGAGTGGTGACCGGCGGCTGGGCGCGCTCCGCGGGGAGACTTGGCCAGCTCGGCGATGCGTTCTTCGAAGGCACGAATGTAGGGATTCCCGGGGTCGAGCGACTTCGTCTTAAGGAGAAGCGAATTCGCCTCGGCGGCTTTTCCGAGCCGAAGGAGCGAATCGATCTCTTTCATATTCCGATTAAATTCCTGGCGGCTATTCATGCCGCCGCTCTGTGGTTGCGTTGTAATGGGAGAGCTCATCTTACCGGGTGTTTACTCTTGCGATAGTGGACATGCTGTTCATTATTGACCGCCCGCCAAAACGGATTGCACTTTTCTCAGGATATCTTCGGGCATATACGGCTTGAAGACGAACGCGCGAATGCCTGCTCCGGCTTTTTGCGCCCGGGTTTCGGGATCGAGCGAGCCGGTGCAAAAAATTGCCACGACATCGGGCTTTGTCTTTTTCATAGCGAGGTAGGCTTGCCAACCGGTAAGTTTCGGCAGCCCGTTGTCGAGCATCACCAGGTTGATCGATTTATGCTGACGATCAAAGATGTTCACGGCTTCTTCACCATCGCCGGCGGTAAGGACGACATAACCGTTTTCCTCGAGAATGGCTTTTACCGCCATCCGAATATCCGATTCATCTTCAACCAAGAGTATTGTTCCGGATCCGCGGAGCGATTCTCCCTCCGTAATGACTGCAATGCGGGCCGATGCTTGATCGGCATTACGGATGGGCAAGAGTACATGAAATGTTGTCCCTTTGTCGATCACGCTCTCGACGTCGATGTAACCACCATGTTGTTCGATAATACCATAAACGACCGCGAGGCCGAGCCCGGTTCCTTGCCCGACTCCTTTTGTTGTGAAAAAGGGTTCGAAAATTCTCCGCCGCACTGCGTCGTCCATCCCTGTGCCCGTGTCGGTGACATCCACAAGAACGTACGGACGATTCGTCGCTTCACCGAAATAATTCTTGGCTGCCTCGGCCGGTAATATTTTGCTGGTAACCGTAATGAGACCGCCGTTCGGCATCGCATCGCGGGCATTAACGCAGAGGTTGAGAAGAACCTGGTGAAGCTGCGTCGAATCAGCGAGGATGAGAGGCGGTGTTTCCGTCAATTGAAGATGAATTTCGATGTTTGCAGGAAACGTTTGTTCAAGCAGTTTGCGCAGTTCTTCGATCGAAGCGTTTACATTCACATCCTGAAATACGACCTCGGTTTTGCGTGCAACGGTCATCAATTGGCGCACAAGCGATGCGCCGCGCTGGATGCTCTTCTTAATGATTTCGATCGTCTCGGTGTGGTTTTCTGGCTTGTCCGTGAGCCGGCGGAGTTTAAGCGTGTTAAGAAGTACGATTTGAAGGATATTGTTGAAATCGTGGGCGATACCGCCGGCCAACGTACCAATGCTCTCCATCCGTTGCGAATGGAGGAGTTCGTTCTCGAGCTTCTTTAACTCTGTAATATTGTGAAGCGTTCCTTCGAAATATTCAAGCTGCCCTGCCGCGTTCTTGAACGGATGGATGCTTTGAAGAAAATACCTATCCTTGGCATCAACGTGCAGGCGGATCTCCATATTGCTGATTTCTTTTCGGTCATGGAGAAGCTGCTTCCACGCTTCCTTCGTGCGCGGTTCGACAAAGAGGCGCTCTTCAATTCCCTGCAGGAACTCCGGCGTAACGGATTCGGAACCGAGCATTTTCGCAAACAACGGGTTTCCGGCAATAAACCTTCCGGAAGGGGAGACCTGAAATACTCCAACCGGTACGTTT
>DATGFY010000339.1:0-7326 GCA_035308785.1 Bacteroidota bacterium
AAAATCCACTTCCTGCCGAAACTTCACTGTCACGTCCTGCACGCTCTCATATTTTCTCTGCAGATTTTCCAGGACCTTCTTCGGATCGTCCTCAGCCCTGACAACTGAGTTAGCAAGAATGAACATGCCTGTGAACACGACCAGTAGCGAAGATATACTTTTCTGCTTTGTCATTTAGGTTTTTGTACTTAAAACTTGTTTGGAGCTTGGCTCTTGGAACTTGGATCTTAATCTTTATTCGAGGGTTTCCAAAATTCTTCCCAACTGATCTTCCGAATCGATGAGCACCAATCGCGCTTTGCTTCCATCAAACGGGCCCACAATACCCGCGGCTTCAAGCTCGTCGACAATTCGCGCGGCTCGGGAATACCCCACCTTCAATCTGCGTTGAATCAACGAGACAGAACCCTGCTGATGCCGGACGACCAACCGTGCCGCTTCTTCAAAAAATTCGTCGCGCTCATCCAGTACGCCCTTCCCGCCCGCAGATTTCTTCTCGACGATGGACGGCAGCGGAAACGGCTTACTGTACCCCGGCTGACGGTCAATATGATCGGTAATGCGTTCCACTTCTTCAGAAGATATGAACGCATTTTGTATGCGAATTGGTTTCGGACTTCCCGAAGGCAGATAGAGCATATCGCCGCTGCCGAGCAACTGTTCCGCGCCGTTCATATCTAAGATCGTGCGCGAATCGGTCTTTGAGGCAACCTGAAACGCGATACGCGCGGGGAAATTCGCCTTAATAACGCCGGTAATAACATCAACCGATGGCCGCTGCGTTGCAAGCACCAAATGAATGCCCACTGCCCGCGCAAGCTGCGCCAGGCGGGCGATTGGCTCCTCGACCTCACGCGCTGCGGTAATCATCAAATCGGCAAGTTCATCGATCACCAAAACGAGATACGGCATCTTGGAATGCTTGAACGTCTCTGTATCTTTCAGCCGCCCCGATTTCACGCGATCATTATAATCCGAGAGGTTTCTCACGCCCGCCGCCGCAAGCCGATCGTACCGCTTTTCCATCTCGAGTTCGACGCTCTTTAACGCGGCCACTGCGTTTTCGGGGTTCGTGATAATATTTTCATCGATATCAGGCGAGACGGCGAGGAAGTGATGCAGCAGTTTCTTATACGAAGTCAATTCGATCTTTTTCGGATCGATGATGACGAATTTCACATCCGATGGATGCATGCGGAAAATCAAGCTCGCAAGAATCGTGTTGATGCCGACGCTCTTCCCCGATCCAGTAGAACCGGCGATCAACAGATGCGGCATTTTCGCAAGATCATCGACATAGACTTCACCTGAAATCGTCTTTCCAAACGCCATCGCCAGCGCGGCTTTCGTTTCGCGGAACTTCGATGAATTCAACACGCTTCGCAAATGCACGATTGAGGGGTTGCGGTTCGGTATTTCCACTCCGACGGCACTTTTGCCCGGTATCGGCGCGATGATTCGAATTCCCTTCGCCGCAAGCGCCAGAGCAAGATCGTCGGCCAATGCCACGATGCGACTAATCTTAACGCCCGATGCGGGGACAAGTTCGTACAACGTAATTACAGGTCCTGGCGTAACGCTCACGCTTTCAATCTCGATCCCAAAATTCGCAAGCTTTGTTTTTACCAGTTCTGCATTCGCCTTGAGTTCGGCTTCATCGACATTATCCACCGGAGGGGGAGAATCGAGCAGTTCAACCGATGGGAAAACATAGTCAACTATCTCTTCCTGACTGTAATCCACAATTGCAGCTTCGACAGGTGCGACCGGCCCGGCTTCATCTTCCGGCTCGTCGTTCTTCACCGGCTTCAACACTTTCATCGGCAACGGTTTGTCGTTCGGTTCTTCTTTCTCCGCGCGCTCTACCGGTTCCGGCTCGGATTCCGGAGCCGGCCTTCGGAGAAGGAATGCCATATTCTTCCTGCTTGGAGTTTCTTCGATCTCTTCGGGAGGCGGTTCTTCTTCCGTGCTGTTAATAACCACTTCATCGTGTTCGCGCTCCTCTTCGTGCTCCGCGCGTTCTTCACGTTCCTCTTTGCGGCGCTCGAACCATGCGTTCATATCTTCCCACAGCTTCGCGACCCGATCGAGCGTTTGGTGAATGTCGAGATCGATTGCAAGGACACCCGTCAGCGCCAGCGCGCTGAAGACGAGTATCGATGAGCCGATAACGCCGAAGAGCCGTATCATGACATCGGCAACGAATGCGCCCATGACGCCGTTCCACTCTTTCGGGATTGTGCCATAGGTAAGATTGGCGATGCCGAATGCGGCTGATATCAGGAGAGCCAGCAATAGCGCGTAATTGGTAAACGTAAGCGGCTTATGGCGTTCCTTTGAGCGAAGCACCACCCATCCCCATAAGATCATCAAGATCGGAAAAACAACGGAAGGATAGCCAAGAGTAGATTCGATCATGAAGCCGGAGACGACCGCTCCGAGCAGGCCGAGAGGATTATGAATCTGTGCGGCAAGCGCTTTGACGTTTGCATCGAAGGGCAGCCGGAGTATATCCATACCGGAGATGCGATCTAGGAGGGCTTCATCTTCCGCAGAGTACAACACAATGCCGAGGAGAAGAAGCAATCCTGCGACCATGAGCGCGATCGAAATGACCTGGCGTTTTCGCGGATCAGCGCTCTTCCGGCTTGAGTTTCGCCCCGATGATTTTTCCTTACCGTTCGCCACCGGCGCTATTTCTTATTCGATGAGGATTTAGATGCAGTGGATTTCACAGCAGGTGCAGGCACAGCGAGCGTAATTGCCAGCGGCTTCCACTTCTTGAAGACCCCTCCTGCAAGAGAGGGCACAACCGGGATGCTGTCGATCTTACCACAGAGATCGAGATCGCGTTCGAATCCGATGCTCGCAAGGTATTGCCCGTGTTCGCATTGATGCAGCATTTTCGGGATATTTTTGCCGAATGCCTTATCCAACCCCGATGCAGCCGTTGCACCGTCATCGAGCGCCAACTGCACATCCTTATGAGCTCCAAGAGCGTTCACAATTCTCCCCGCGCATACGGCGTCCTCAAGCGAGAACCGGCTTTCTTTTCCAGAACAAATAATCGTAAAGCTGTCGCCGATCTCGCGAAGACTGAGGACGACCGCCGAAAGGTTCACGAAGCTTGCAAGAAAAGCGCGCCGTGCCAACCGGCTTCCGGCCATCACCTTTGTGCCGTTCGTCGTCAGGAGAATAATCGTCTTACCGTTGACCGCCGCTTCGGTGTATTCATGCGGTGAGTTGCCGAGGTTGAACCCTTCGATCATCTTGCCGTTGCGCTCCCCTCCACGCAATGTCACCGCCGAATCGAGCCCGGTCGATATTCTCATCGCCGTCTCGATATTCTTGGCCGGAATGATTTCTTTGGCGCCATTCTGCAGAGCCATGGATATGGTAGTACACGACCGCAGCACATCGATAATCACCACCGTCCGGTCTTTGAGTTGCATCTCATCGATCTGGAACGGCGTGAAGTTCACTTCGACATGTAACGCCGGTTTCTTCATTGCCCGTGTGATCGTAATTTATTTCTTTAAGAAAGGTATCTTTACCACGTCCGCCCCCGCGGCGCTGTTGCGAATCTGAATTTCGATTTTGCTGCCCGCCTGCGCATATTGCGCCGGCACATATCCCATCCCAATGCCTTTTTCGAGCGTCGGTGAAATTGTCCCGCTTGTTACCGTACCGATATTACTGCCGTCCACGGAAATTCCGTATCCATGCCGCGGAAATGCTTTTGCTTCGTTCAGCGAGAATCCTACCAATCGCCGCTTCAATCCCTCGGCTTTCGCTTTCTGTAATACGTCGCGGCCGTTAAACTCGCCTTTATCTAATTTGGTGATCCATCCCAACCCCGCTTCAAGCGGATTGGTCGTCTCATCGATGTCGTTCCCATAGAGACAGAAACCCATCTCCAGCCGAAGGGTATCGCGCGCACCTAATCCGACAGGCTTGATACCATTCGAAGCGCCTACAGCAAATATTTCGTTCCATATCCGCTCGCCGATGGCCGGATCCGAGGTGAAATACAATTCGAATCCCGGCTCTCCCGTATAGCCCGTGCGTGAAATCGTCATCGTCTCGCCCGCAAGCTTTCCTTCGACAAAGGAGTAATAAGGAATCTCAGAAAGGTTAACTGCGGTAAGCTTCTGCAATGTTTCGATCGCCTTTGGGCCTTGTATCGCAAGCAGCGATATCTCGTCGCTCCGGTCCGTCACATCGACGTTCATCCCGTGCGCGTTAGAGCGCACCCATTCAAAATCTTTTTGGATGTTCGAGGCATTAACGACAAGCATATAGTGATCCGCGTAGCGGTAGACGAGCAGATCATCGACGATGCCGCCGTCCGGCTTGCACATTGCCGAGTATTGCGCTTTGCCGGGGGTAAGCTTCGAGGCGTCGTTAACGGTGATTTTCTGGATGAGGGCAAGCGCGTCCGCGCCGCGGACGAAAAATTCTCCCATGTGCGATACGTCGAACACACCGACGGCGTTGCGCACGCACCGGTGTTCTTCGATGATCCCGGAATACTGCACGGGCATCTCGTAGCCGCCGAATTCGATTAACTTCCCGCCAAGCCGGCGGTGAATGGCAGTGAACGCCGTTTGTTTCATTTCGCCTGGAGCTTTTTCCAGTCGGCTAAGAACTTTTCCAATCCGATATCCGTCAGCGGATGCTTCACCAGCTGCGTGAAGACCGAGTACGGCATTGTGCCGATGTGCGCGCCCATCATCGCCGCTTCAACCACATGCAGCGGATGGCGGATGCTTGCCACAAGCACCTGAGTCGGATATCCGTAATTATTGTAGATTGTCAAGATCTGGCTGATTAATTCCATTCCATTTTGACTGATGTCATCCAGTCGTCCGACAAATGGGCTGATGATATACGCGCCTGCCTTGGCCGCCAGGAGCGCCTGAGACGCGGAAAAACACAACGTCACATTCGTCCTGATTCCCTCGGCAGAAAACGTCTTCACTGCTTTGAGACCTTCCGCTATCAAGGGAACTTTCACGACAACATTGTCGTGTACCTTTGCATACGCACGGCCTTCTTTCAACATGCCGTCTAAATCGGTCGCGATTACTTCTGCACTGATATCGCCATCGACGACGCTGACGATTTCTTTGAGAAGTTCGTCGAAGTTGCGGCCTTCCTTTGCAGCAAGGCTTGGGTTCGTAGTAACACCATCCACGATTCCCATCGCGGCGGCTTCACGGATTTCCTTGATATTCGCTGTGTCGAGAAATATCTTCATGGCAATCTAGTTTTTCGGTTCAGTTTCGTCAGGCCGGGGCTGATGTTCCGGCTGCTCGGGATGATCGTTGCGTTCGTTCTGCGCGGGGTGATCGTGCCGTTCGCTTTGGGCAGGCGGAACGTATTGCTCGACCGATTTCGGAGGATAAATCTGTTCGATCCGCGGTTGTTCAACGGGTTTCGGCGGATAGATTTGTTCAATCCGGGGTTGTTCTACCGGCTTCGGAGGATAGACCTGTTCAATCCGCGGTTGTTCGACCGGCGGCACGTTCTGCTCGATTCTTACCGGCTGTTCTTGGCGCTCATTATTCTCGGGCCGTTCGTATCGTTGAGTTGTCTCCGGTTGCCCATTGCGCTGCTCGGGATAATCGTGGCGTTGGCCATTGTCCGGGCGCTCTGTAGGGTCATTTTGTTGAGGCGTCGGTGCCTGTTGCGGCTGATCCCGGCGGTCATTTCTGTCAGTTCGCGGGTATCGATCGTTCCGGTCTCTTCGAGGATACCTATCGTTGCGGTCACGCCGCGGGTACCGGTCGTTTCGTTCCTGACGGTCGTATCGCGGACGATCAGATCTTTCTGTTTGCTCGGGATGATCATTTCTCTCCGGACGATCGTTTCTTTCGGGACGATCTGTTCGTTCGGACTGGTCGGGTCGTTCCGATTGTTCGGTCCGCTCGGGACGACCATTACGATCATATCGTTCACTCCTCTCGGGTCGGTCGTTTCGCTCTTGCCGTCCGCCGCGGTCCCGGTTATATCGATCTCTTCCGCCCTGCCGATCATTTCGCTCCGGCCTATCCGATGCTGAACGTTCGGGCCTATCGGAACCGGAAGACGAAGGACGTTCGGTCCGCTCGCGCCGATCTGGCCGTTCGGTAGCCGTCGGCGATCCGGATGCTTTCTCAGTCGCTTCTTTAAACTGTTTTGGCGTCAGAACTTGGAACTCGCCCATCGCAAGCTTGGCGTCTTCAATCATCCGTATGCGAACCCAGAACCGGAACATCATCGCCGTCAACCGGCTGATTGGTCCGTCTTTCAGATACTCTGCAATCGTGGGATGTACCCGCAACACCTGGCGGAAGCCGCCCGATTCGGATTTCACACGCTTGACCGTGCGTTCGATTTGGTTGATGATGCTCGATTTCGATTGCACTAACCCCGCACCGCCGCACACCGGGCACGGCTCGCTGAAGCTGAGCAAAATATTCTGCCGGTTTCTTTGACGGGTAATCTGCACCAGGCCGAATTCCGTCATCGGAAGCACGGTTACACGAGCGCGGTCTTTGCGGAACTCTTTACGGAGTTCGTCATACACCTTCTTGCGGTTGCGCTCGTCTTCCAGATCGATAAAATCGATCACGATGATGCCGCCGATATCGCGCAGGCGCAACTGGTGGCACACCTCGCGCGCTGCTTCTAAATTCGTGCGCAGCGAGTTCAACTCTTGTTCGCGTTTCGCCGCATACCGGCCGCTGTTGACGTCCACGACCACCATCGCTTCGGTCTGTTCGATGATAATGTAACCGCCGCTCTTCATCCATACTTTTCGGCTCAGCGCTGCAGCAATCTCTTTTTCGATTCCCAAACCGTCGAAGATCGGTTCTTGCTTGGTGTAGAGCTCGATCTTCTCAAGCAAATGCGGGGAAATGTCTTTTATATAAAGCCGTATTTCTTTATAGAGCTTCTTCGAATCGATAAGCACCCTATCGACATGCTCATTGAACAAATCGCGGATCACGCTCGAGGTGGTCTTCAAATCTTTGTACAGCACTGTCGGCGGTTTTTCCGTCTTGACCATTTTTTCTATCTCTCGCCACGTGGCGATCAGGCCTTCGAGATCCTGCCGCAAAATGGTTTCTTCTTTGTCCTGCGCAACCGTGCGGATGATAACGCCGAAACCCTCAGGCAGAATGCTCTTTACGATTCTGCGCAAGCGGCGTTTCTCTTTGAAGTTGTTCATCTTCTTCGATACGCCGATTTTGCCGTCGAACGGCAGAAGAACGAGGAAACGTCCGGGGAGAGAAACTTCGGAAGTGACGCGTACGCCCTTTTTCCCGACCGGTTCCTTCG
>DATGFY010000340.1:0-12054 GCA_035308785.1 Bacteroidota bacterium
AAAGATAACTTCGTCCCCATCCTGCAGAAATGATCGCAATTCTCCCGAAGAGAGTTTGACCGGAGATTTGCCGCCGCCGGTGAGTTCGAGCAAACATCCGAACGATTTCTTGTCTTTCCCCGAAATGGTTCCGCTCCCCAGCAGATCACCGGGACGCAGATTGCAGCCGTTGCCCGTATGATGCGCAACCATCTGCGCGAACGTCCAGTACAGGTCGGAGGAATTCGACGTGCTCAGGTGAACCGGCTGGTGCCATTCCGCGCGCATCAATTTCGATTTGATGAACACATCAAGCGCAATCTTCAATCCGCCCTTCTTAGTATTTTCATCGGAAGAAAGATACGGAAGCGGTTTTGGATCTCCCGCAGGACGGCGGAATGCCGCGGCGCGGAACGGCGCAAGCGCTTCCATCGTCACCACCCACGGCGAGACGGTAGTGGCAAAGTTTTTCGCGAGGAATGGTCCCAGCGGCTGGTACTCCCATCGCTGGATGTCGCGCGCAGACCAATCGTTGAGCAGGCAGAGTCCGAACATATTGTCTTCCGCCTTCGCAATCGGGATCGGCTCGGAAAGTTTATTCCCCCCGCCGATGTAACAGCCGAGCTCGAGCTCGTAATCGAGCTGCTCCGATTCGGCGACAATCGGTCGCTCGTCTTTTTCCCGTTTAATCTGACCGCTGGGATGGACAATCGTCGTTCCACTCTGCACGATCGATGACGAACGGCCGTGGTAACCGATAGGAACGTATTTGTAATTGGGAAGCAGCGGTTGATCGGGCCGGAACATTTTGCCGACATTCGTGGCATGATAGATTGATGCGTAAAAATCCGTATAGTCGCCGATCTCGGCAGGGACATAGAGTTTTGCGGAATTGATCGGCAGGAGGGAGTCGGCCAAAATTGTTTTCGCTGACCGGTAATCGCGCGAATCGATTCTCAGCAACGTGCTCAGGCGTTTCCGGAGGGCGCTCCAATCTTCGGGCCCCAACGCCATCAACGCGTTGAGTGATGCTGAAAGGCAGGCTTCACCGGCGTTCTTTTCATTCCCGTCGAATAATCCCCCCCTCTGGCATGCGGCAAGATCGAGTATGCGGTCACCGATTGCCACGCCGACACGCGGAGTTTCTTTCGTGCCTTCGTGTTTGAACACACAATAGGGTAAATTCTGGATGGGAAAATCTGTCTTCCCGTCGTTCGCACTCTCGATCCACGATTGCAGATTCGGATCGTGCGTTTCGTTTACGGAAGGGATCATTTATTCGATGAGCTTCAACGATTTCAATTCTGAAATCGGTTCGGTGAAGGAACATGAACCGAACGACATTGCAAACTCTGTACGCAGCCTCGAGCACACTGCGCGTGAAAACGAATGCGTCTCGAATCGAATCGCCGTGTTCGAGAACTTGAACCGCTCGAATGCCGTCTCGCCCAGTGCATCGGCTGCATCCGCGGCCGTTCCGCCGGTGCGGACAATTGCCGCGGCAATAAACAGGTTGAGGAATCCGAACATCGTTCCGCTTGCGCTGCCGTTCTCATAGGTGAGAGCGTACGAGCCCGTGCGCGCGTGGTGCAAACCGGCTGTTGCTTTGAACGGAACATCCGCTTCGGCGCAGGCGAACATGAACCGCGCGACATTCGCGGCAGGCGGGAACAGATCGTTGGTAATACCTCCTGTGCGAATTTTTGCGCGCACGCCGCTGCCGGATATCATCCCGATGACCACACGGGGGTCTTCCTGCGCGGGGGTTTCGATATACACTTCGAACGATTCCGAAACCGATTTATATTGATCTGCCGCTGAGGCAATTTCTTTCAGCGCCGTAATTTTCAATTCAACAGAATCGATCGAGGCAGAATCTGAAAGGCGGGTATTGAACGAGCGGATAAGATGCGCATCGGCAGCCGGATCGGAACCGCCAAGCGCAGTAATCGGCCACGGTTCGCCGGAAAAATACTGCACCGCGCAAAGTTCGAATTCTTCGAGGCGCGAGCACGGAACAACGAACCGTCCGAGGCCCCAAGAATCCACACCGGCGCGGTAGTTCGCATAATTTTTCACTGCTTGCTCCATAGAGAGCTTCGCGGGAGGGAATAAACCTGCATAGTCGATTGCCGCCCCCAGCAGCGTCCGAATTGCAGTCGGCTTACCGGTCGTTTTCACGGATGTGTGGCGAATACCGCCTTCGATAATTGTGTCCAATTGTATTGAAGTTACGCATTTCTCGAAGGAGGTTCAAGTTAGCAGATTTCGATTGTGCTCGCAGAGTTAGCACCCCTCTTGCCCATCATCCTGCTTTTGCCTATCATAATAGACGGTCGAACACCTCGGCCATTGTCGTACCGATTTTCAGCAAGTAGATTATGCGAAATACTCTAAAAATTGCCCTCTTTCTCTTTGCCGCCTTCTCTATAATAGAGGCGCCCGCGATATCTCAAACCAAAGCCATCGTGCCCGGCAGGCCCGAATCGCACGAAGAACGGCTCAGCCGGCCGCAGAATATTCCGTGGAAGCGGCCATTCGGCATCCGCATCCCGAGACACTCCGCGGGCCTTGTCGCATTCCCCCCGGTCAAGGTGAATCAGGATTCTACCACAGAACCGCAGAACGAATGTTCCGTTGCCATTAATCCGAAGAATAGGAATAATTTCGTCTGTGTCTTCCGCGATTTTTACCTCGGAGGCGGAGAGAACAACACGATCCCCATCCGCAACGTGGGCATCGCAACGACTACTGATGGTGGGGCAACCTGGTCGGAAACCCACGCCACATACGGGAACCACAACCGCTTCAGCGATCCGGATGTCGCAGTGGATACCGCCGGAAACTTCTACGTTGTCGCGCTGAGTTCATCGACGACAGGAGCGTTCAATTCCGATGCAAGCGTGTTCAGCGTCCGCGTTTCCACCGATGGCGGCCTCTCGTGGGGCATCCCGATCATCACCGATCCGCAGGCGTTCCACGATAAGGAAATGATCACGGTGGATACAATGATGAACAGCGCCTCCATCAATAATGTCTATGTCCCCGGTTGGATTCCATCCGGCCATGCGAATATGACTTCAACAAACGGCGCGCAATCGTTCAATGCGCCTGTTCCGATCAACGGGTATTATATTACGCCCGCCGTGGGGATTTCCGGAGAATTGTACTGCGTGAATGATGGGGCTGGAATTCAGATTACCAAATCGACGGACGGCGGAACGACATTCGGCGTCGATACCACCATCTCCGGATCATACCCGCCCGCCGATGTCAGCATCGATGGAAATATCTCATCCATCGGCGAACCGGTTGTGGCAGTTGACCGGAGCCAATCGGTTCGCCGCGGCGCCGTCTATGTCACGTGGCAGAGCAACCCATTCGGCGACGGCGATATTTTCTGCAAGAGCTCATCCGATCAGGGCCATACATGGTCCGATCCCGTTCGTGTCAACAACGATACGGTCGGCAACGGCAGAGATCAGTTCCATCATTGGATGACGGTCGATGACAGCGGGTATATCGATTGCGTCTTCCTCGATCGGCGCAACGATCCATCGAATTTATTGTGCGACGCATACTTTGCGCAATCGCGCGATGGCGGGAAGAGTTTTAAGAACTTCCGCCTTACGCCGCAAAATTTCGATCCGCGGCTCTATCCCGGGCCCGACGCGCGCTTCGGCGATTACATGGGCATCGCGGCATCGCAAGGACGCATCGTGCCGATCTGGGTCGATACGCGTTCCGGCAACGAAGACATTTACGTCTCGGTGATCGATCAAAGCATGCTCGGCCGGATTGAAGGAACGGTATTCAACGATTGCAACGGCGACGGCGTTCAAGAGCCGGATGAAGCGTTTGTCGGCGGCGTGCGCGTTCTCCTTTCGCACGATGGCGGAGTCGATACCGCGGTTACCGATGCGAACGGGCGCTACACATTCGATGGATTGTTCGCAAGCACGTACGGTCTCTCGCTGCAAAGCACCCAGCAATCGTTTCCGCAGCATGGCGGGTACACCGTAGCGCTGGGCCGCGCGCAAACTGCAAGCGGCAAGAATTTTGGCGTCAGTCTAATTCAGCAATACGCCGTCACTGCGGGGTGGAACCTGATTTCGATTCCACAAAAACCCCAAAGCCGAACCGTGGGCGCGCTGTTCCTCGGTTTGACCGCCGGAGTATTCGGCTATCAGCATACATACAGCCAGGTGGACACCTTGCAATTCGGGAAGGGATATTGGATTAAATTGAACTGCGAATTCCAGGAATTCTCCGATGGCGATACGATCCGCGCAGATACGGTGAGTCTGACGCAAGGCTGGAATTTGATCGGCGCTCTCAGCGTCCCCGTGCTTTCATCGAGCATCTCAACGCAACCGAACGGCATCGCCGATCCTGCAACAGTATTCGGTTATTCCTCGGGCGGATACTCTCACGCCGACACGCTAAAACCCGCATTCGGATATTGGATAAAGGCTACCGCTTCCGGCTCGCTCTATATTAACGCGGGCTCACGGGCTCCCAACCGGAACACAAGATCGGCAGAACCGTTAAAGTAAGCGGAATTGCCGCATACCAAGGAAGGTCGATTCCCCAACCCCATTCTCTTAACGAGAATTAATCTTGGCAGTTAAACTTTGGCTCTCAAGCGTTGGTCTATTTTACAGATGACCGATACTAGACACTTTTTTGGAGAACGGCAATGAGAACGAAATATTTGATTGGCGTCGTGATGATGGGGCTGCTATTATCGAGCGGCGCGTGGGCGCAAACACAAAGCGCGCAGAAAGAAACGAAGAAGACCGAAACGCAGCAGATGCACGCACGGCACGGGGTGCGGAGCAGAACAGCTCTTCGCGCGGGACTGCGGAGAGGGCGGCGCGGAGGACGACGGAGACACCGGAGACCACGCAGATCAATGGCGATGGCCGCACGCGGCAGATTCCACCACTTCGCAGCGCGGATGCGGCATAACTTCCACCGCAGACATTTCAGCTAAACATCATAAGGCGCATCAATAATTAGGTCCGGTCGGAGAAATTTCGGCCGGACTTTTTTGTTTTTGGGATCTGCCGGCTGGCTGCTGCAAACACTTGTGAGAGCGCGCCGGCGTGATCCTGCCTCGGTTGTTTCTCTTTCCGCAATTCGCTACCTTTTAATCGATGACCTCCGCGACACACACGTTTCATTCCAACTTGTTCTCTCGCCTCAGAGCAATCTCCGTTCTCTGTTCGCTTGCAATGGTCTTGTTGATGGGTTCACATTCGTCTGCTCTTGCGCAGGATTCCAGCGGCATTCACGTCGCGCCGCTGTGGACGGTGCATATCGATCAAGTCGAACCCGCGAAGGTGATGACGTTTGAGCGGCTCTGCCGTGAGCAATCGAGAATGCGGCAGCTTGCCCTTTCGACTAACGGCATTGCAGTTCCTCTAAGTTATGAAATCGAATTGCGGGGAACGCAGTATTTCACTTTTCGCCCGCGCGAAACCTATGCCGAGCTCGATCATCCGCCGGCATACCCCGATTCCGTCCGGAAAAAGCTCGATCGCGAGGTCTATTCGCTTGACGATTCCATCCACGCCACGCTGAAAGAGCACTACTCGCAACTCTGGAGCTATGATGAATCGTCGAGCTATATCCCCCCGGCGTGGGCATCGCACCCAAAAGATATCCAGTATGTCCACATCCATACTGAGACTGTGCGGCCCGGAGAAGACAATGCGCATGATAGCGTGCTGGCGGCGCTGCATGCCGCTCTCAACCGAGCGCACTACCAACTACCGGTCTTGATTTTCTATGCCTCGTATGGAGCCGGCGGGTACCAATACCTTTGGTTCGCCGATTCGGTGAAATCCATGTTGTCGCGGAAGATATTGGGCGACATCATGAGAGCAGCGTTCGATTCGGTTTCAGTGAGAAAATTCCACGCGCAGTGGAACCGATCATTGTTAGACTCTAAAGAAACCGATGCGCGTGTTCGCCGGGAGTTGAACGCTTTGGATCCGCGCGAGCGCTGGTTTGGACTTGCGGAGAAGAAGTAGGCGGGAGAGTTCACGACTTTTTTACTCACCCCGGGCAAGCAGCTCCTCTTTCGAAATTCTCCCCAAAAATTCCTATATTTTGTTCAGTTTGTTTGCCTCTTGCCTCAAAAGTTGGCCTTTTCAAATCAAAAATCGGCAATCGGCAATCGAAAATAGTTTTGGGCCCGCCCGCCCCAACATCTGGTCGGGCAAGTAGCTCGACTGGTTACCCGACTGATGGAACAACGCAGTCGTTCCGTAGGGAAGCGCTAGCTTGGCGTATTTGTTAAGATTCGGCAATCGAAATTCAAAAATCGAAAATAGTTCTGGGCCCGTAGCTCAACTGGATAGAGCACCAGCCTTCTAAGCTGGGGGTTACGCGTTCGATTCGCGTCGGGCCTACTTGGTTTCGCCACTTTTACGTTTCTGAATCATCCGAAGGCGAAAAATGTTACCAAAATGTTACCATCACTTGGATTTCTTCGTTAGCCGGTCCACGGATTCCCTTAATATAGAGGGATCCGTTTTGGAATATACCATGGATGTCTGAATGCTGCTATGCCCGAGCAAGTCCTTGATCGCGAGGATGTTTACTCCTCTCGACACAAGGGCCGTGGCAAATGTATGGCGAGTGCTATGTAATTTGAATTGCGTCATCTTAAGACGCTTCATGAGGTCGTTGAACTTGTGGGATACGTATCCCGGCCTGAGTTGTGAGAATGCCTTTTCATCAAGCTCTGAGAGAATCTCCCGTGCTCGTTCATTCAAGGGTACAGACCGGAATTTCTTACTCTTCGTCTTTTCCACATAGATCACGCTGTTTGTCAAATCAATTTGTTCTGGTGTAAGACCGAGCGCCTCGTTACGTCTCAGACCGGTATTGAGGAGAAATTCCACATACTTGCGGAATAGAACATTGTACTCGCGAACAGGGGATTTAGCCGGATTGGCAATATCTGTATCAATTGCCTCCAGCAGTCGCTGAATTTCCTCTTCGTTCATGTAATTCCGGCGCTCTTCGACGGTCGCTTTCCGTAGCTCACTGATCGGATTCAAATCTATAAATCCCCACCTCATAGCAACATTGAAGGCTGCGTGGAGAAAACTTCGTTCAATGTTATAGGTAGTAGGCGCATTTTTTGCAAGCCGTTGGCTCCTCCAATCATCCAGAAGCTTTTTCGTAACCGTTCGAAGTAATCTGTCCCCAACTACGGCAATGAATGTACGTGCAAACCGTCGCTCATTTTCAAGTGTGTTTGCCCCTTTGAATGACATGGTGTATTTGAAATAGTCATCGAAGAATTTTGATAGTTTACTGTCAGCTTTCGGTTTGGTTTCTTCTACACGAAAGGAACCGCGTGAAATCTTTGCTTCAATATCCGACCGGATCTCCTTTGCCACCTTCAAGTCGGATGTCTTCGTTGATTTGATGTATCGTTTTCCATTGTAATGGAAATCGATCACATAGATATACCCCCTTTTCTTCTTTCGCTTTCGTAATGTCGCCATTTATTAATCTCCTACGGTTGTTTTCCAAATATCATCTGCTGTTTGGAAACCGGGCCGATCCTCTTTAGAAGCTTCAATCGACAGAGAGCTTATCCATTCACGTCACGGATCTTTGGCAGATAGAATCGATACTGTCCGCCAATCTTTGCGTACGGGATCGTATTTTGCTTCACGAGGCGACGCAATTTCGATTCTGAGATACCTAGGTACTCCGAGAGTTCCCTGACCGAACAAACTTCCTTCGGATTCACGGTCTGATTTTCCATTACCTTCTTATACCGTAGTTGTGTTGGATAAAATGCCAGCGACCACTGCAGACGGCCGCCAGAGATTCCATATTTATGAATGAAGATCGTTCTTAATCATCGTCGCCACTTCCTCGACGATATTGGAGATGGTCGCTTCGGTCTCCGATTGCTCTTTAAATACTGCGATATCGACCCTCTTAACCAATACGTCGAGTTTAGCGAACATCTCCCTGAAAGGACCGGTCGGAAGTTCCAGATGGAGAACATGGAAAATAGCATTGTCCTCCGAATCGGGATGCTCCAATGTAATAACCCCATAATCGAACAAACGCGATGCGAGTTCCCTGATAGTACGGAGCGATTGGATGGTCGCAGAATAACATCCAATGCAAATTTCGCTCTTGAGCGCGACGCAGTAGGTCATTGTCACCCGGAAGGCACTTCCCGAAATCTCCAGAGAAACGCCCGGCCAATTCCCGCGGGGCTTCTTCCATTGTTCTGAATGGATTAATTGATTCTGGATCATATGCGTCGTCGGAATTGCTCATTTATCTCTCCAACAACTTCTACAGAAATCGTGGCGCTTACCACGGTCACTTCGGAATGCAAAATCGATCGCTTCTTAAAGGGCAATCAATCCCCCACCCGAATGGTATATTAGAGACCAAAGCTCCTAACCCCCAAGAATCATCGGAGATTAGCGTGAGAGGCACATCATGCCACGCCAAAAATAAATAGGGTTTTCCCTATTGACAAACCCGCGGTCGATTATTATATTCGGACTGACAAGATCTTGCAATCTATAAGGCAGCCACTTTTTCCCTGCCCATGCAAGCGTCGGCTCGAAAGACCTGGGGCCACACGAAATCAATGCAATGCAATTAGGTAAGTGTCGTTTATTTAGACTTCTATGCAACTCATCAAGATTGCACTTATCGTTTCTGATACTATGTTTACCCCATTTCTTACAACGGTTATTATTTCGAACCATCTTTCAGGTATTTGCACCTGTTTCCTGTATCAAGTTTCAGCACAGAACGTGTTCCAGATTGTTTTGCAAGAGATTCTATCTCATAATAAGATGGTACATCCGTCCAAGGAAAGCGGATTCTTGTCTTTCATTTATTATTGATTTGAAGGTGTGACAATGAGAGGGTCGGCTGGAACAACAAGTCTTAATGTTGCGAATTACATCGTGAGTTGTTTTCTTGACTTTCTGACCAATACTTTCTATACTCTATCCGGAGGTCAATCGTATTCCTTTGTACGACCGTACTATTTCCCTCCACGTTATCGTTCCGACGACTTTCGTAATAGCTGAATCGATGCTAGCGGGTTTCGGAATCAAGCTTTTTCTCTCCCATAGGCGCGGACATATTGCTTTTTTCAATTGTCGTTGATCATTGTACAGGAGACATACTGATGAAATCTAATGCTGCTATTCAACTCATTTTTCTAATCCTCTTCGCGATATCTTCCTGCTGGGCCGCGCAACCCAAGAATCTTAAACAAACCAAGCAGATCCTGCCTTCATTTTCAAGCGTTGCCCAAAACCGGAGACCAATCGATGCGACGGTGTACCAAAACCAATTAGATTCTCTGTTCAAACAATTGGCATCAACGCGCGATAAACGTCAGCGCATAACAATCGTAAAGCAGATTCGTGCATTGCGCCGCAGCCAGTTTTCACAAATCAAGACAGATCCGAACTCCGTAACAAAATCCAACAAGAAATCCCCGTTGAGAACTATCACGAGCGAAAGATCTTCTGCGGTCACTGTTCCTTCATATCATTTCGCTTTTGGGTCAAGAAATAATTCGATTGAAATGACGATTAGGGATAGTTCGTCGACGCACGCAAACAAGGTTATTGTCAAACCGACGGACTATCCCTCTTGGATAATGCTAAGGCCTGATGAAATCACCATTCTAGCGTTTCAACCGGGCGCCGATACAACCGTTACATTTGTCGCCGCAATTCAAGAACATGCTCCTGTCCATACACCCCAGGACCTCGTCCTTACAGTGTTTTCAGGAACGACGCAGTGGTCGAGAACGATTGATATACAGGTTGACGCTCCGGATCACTATCAGCTCCTGCAGAATTATCCCAATCCGTTCAACCCAACGACAACCATCAGTTATATACTACCCGAGGACGGTAAAGTGACAGTTAAAGTTTATGATTTGCTTGGACGTCAAGTCACGACTCTTGTGGATGCGATTCAAACCGCTGGGATCAATTCCGCGATCTTGAATTCTACAAATCTCTCAAGCGGGGTCTATTTATACAGAATGCAGTCGGGTAAATTCTCGGATATAAAGAAACTTGTGGTAATGAAATAAGGATCGTCCTCATGGGTCATACTAGAAATTATTTCTTCCGGCACCGAACGAATTCACAGTTCATTGGGAGAGTTATGAAACAATTAACGCTGCGGCTGCGATTTTTGCTTTTGATCGCCTCGATGATGTATTCAAGCGGAATCTCACAAACCGTAATCAAGGAGAATGTTACAATATCTCCCTCCTCAAGTGCCAAAATAAATAACTCAAAGAACGGCAGATTTAAATCTATCCAAAGCTGGGAGACCGGAATTCAATTGCGATGCGGCGGATTATTAAACTATGTGGTATATCCATACTTAGGATATGGTATTCTACACGATACATCCACCTTTTATGTTAACGGACAAGCTGGTTTAGTAAACCATCAAGGGCAAGGTCCCTCGGGTAGTCTTGGGTCATTTGATGCCGGAACCAATCTTCAGTTCACATTTGACGACCGGTATTATCGTTACGATATACTTACTCCGTCCGGCTATGATAGTGGTGAAGTGGTTTGGACCAATCAACAACTTATTGTAGGCTCTTTCCCGCCGCATATAGGGGCCGACTATATCAGCGCAGACTTATATTGGCCTACATCATATTACATTCCGGCGGTTGGTGGCCCTCAACTTGTTTATGACACCGTGTATGCCGGAAGCATAGTACTTCAACCCGATTCCTCAACCTGTTTGGATGAACGGCCGACAACTGGGCCGCCACGGCAAAATCTTCCGCTTGTTCTCAACACAAGCTCACACTTGATTGCCTGGGCAGATCCTAACACGCTCCCGACCTATCGCAATCTCACATATCGCGACACATTGTATTACAATACAAGGCTTGACTCGATGCGACTTGACCCAGCCTTTTTGGGATACTTCGCATTCTGGGACCTCGGCGATGCCCGCGCCGGCGACTCACTTGAGTTTTCGCTCTTCTCAGGTCAACCGTATGTGCAGGGACAAAAGTTTTACGCATCGAGTTATCAGAATTATGGCGATTACTATGACATCGATTACACCAATTGGTTGGACAACTTCGATCAAGCGTACCGTCCGGCTTCAATCCAGTTAGCTGATGCACGATATACCATTTCGTTCGACAAGCAATCCGCGATGCCGGGGGACACAGTTAAAATGTTTGTAAACGCCATTGGCTCGCCAGAAGACCCGGGCGCAGATATCGATGTGAATATCCTCGTGGGGAGACAATCGGCAGCATTAGGAGATACAACCGGCAATCTTTATGGCCCAGACGTTGATTCAGAACCGGCGTGGTGGTACGCAGACCCGTTAGTATATTCACAGGTGGATAGTTCGCTGAAGGTCATTATAAGTCCAACGGCCCAGCCAGGTTCTCGCATTATTGTTCAGCTTATCAATCTAGACGATTACGTCTCGAGTGGCAGAGGCATTATTACTATTGGGGGTGCAACCGCTGTCGCCCACTTCTGCTCGCCGGTAATTTCTGAGGGTGATACCACCGATATTGTCGTTAAATCCAACAGTCTCAATTGCATTGAGTCCGATTTTCCATCGACTCAATTGTTCAATGTTTATTTCAGAAATCCGAGCGATACGATTTATGGAAAACTTTTGAACCAATGTACGGGAGAATTGCTGGATTCGTTGGGATGTGTACCGCAAGGGTTCAAGTTCGTTGCCGCATCAGATACTGGAACACCCGACGGGCACCCGATATTCTTAGATGTTCAGCCAATCGCTAACTCTGACTATTGCCCTGCTTGCCAGGGACCCGGTTCCAATACAAGTTTGGCGCTTCGGGCCCCCGAAACGGATAAGCTGCTGACCAGATCACATCTTAAGGGGAAGACAATCTTGGCATCTTCCAACCAAAAAAGGATGATTCCCCCACGCCAACCAAAGGTGTTGGATAATCCTTCCTGTGCTACGATTCCCGGAGCTATTACAAGTCTCAGCATCATGTTGGGGGAAACAAAATATTTTGAG
>DATGFY010000341.1:0-3891 GCA_035308785.1 Bacteroidota bacterium
GCTGTCCGCATCCGCGGGAGTGAGCATCGTGCCCATCACGCCATCGCCGTTGCCCTCGTTGCCCATCGCATCGCACACAACCACGCCAAGCCGCGCTGCACGCACCGCCGCCCGTGCGCTCACCGTCGTCCGTCCGTTGAAATCGCCGTTCTGCCACGTATATGACGTCGTATCTTCGAACGTGTTGTAGCCCAATGAACTGCTCACGACCTCGGCGCCCATCCGTTCTTCCCAATCGATCGCCGCAGCCCAGTTGTCTTCTTCGATAATGTAATCGAGGTCATTGGGATCGGGGTAGATTTGTTCGGTCTTGGCAATGATAAAACTTGCACCGAATGCCGGCCCGATCAAATTTCCTTCTTTATAGCCGCCCAGCACCGAAAAGGTGAGCGTTCCGTGAAAATCCTGATCGGGCGTATCACCGGGGCCGTTGGCCGTGCTATCGCGGTGATTGATAAAATCGCTGTCGGCAATGACTGCCCGCGTCACCAATGCTTCATGCTGCCGCCACCGCGCGCCGGTATCCAACATGCCTACCCGCACTCCGTCGCCGGCGATGCCCATATTGTGGAGCGGAATCGCGTCGATCACCGAATCCTGTCTGAACGAAAATCCGTAATCGTGAATATTCGTTCCTCCCCCAAGTTCGGCGGAGGATATTTCCGACTTTTCGAATTTCTGTTTGAATTTCGCCACGGGTTTCACCGCAATCACGAAGGAGAATTTTGCGATCTGTTCGGCCTGATATCGGTTGAGGAGAAAACTTGCCGCATTCATCCAGCGAAGTTCGTGGACGGGTTCGCCGCCGATTTGAATGACTTGATCGAGATAGGATTGATATAATGGAGCATCGGATGCATCGACAAGCTGCCCGGGTGGAGTTCCGGCGGGGAGCATTTTTGCGCGCCGCGCAAGGGCGCGGGGCGTTACATACTGAAGCGCATCGCGTTGAACCGACGAACCTTTCTCAAGATAGCCGTTCGCGGAAACGCTTGGACCCTTATCAAGGAAATAGACCCAATACTTCCGCGGCGTCTCCGCAACTGCGGCGCCATAACAAAGCATAATTATGAAGAACAACCGTAGAGTGCGGTTCATAACCGCACCTCGCCGAAGGCGTACAGGTTTCAGTTCAAAACGAAAAGAACGTGGATTCCCGACAAAAACATTCGGGAATGACACGGTGGAGAGTAGAGTGCGGTTCGCAACCGCACCACGCCGCAGGCGTACGGGGTGAGTTACGTTCGGTGAGCTCGATGACTTAAAGAACTCTAGATTCCGGCCCGAAGCATGCCGGAATGACACACTAATGGTTTTTGCTCCCATCGCTGACTCACCCCATCCCAGAACGCTTTCGCGTCCGTCTTGAAAGGGAGGGGCGCAATTATCGCTTGGGAATGACACGTTGGTGGGAAACGAATCGCTCAATCATGTCCCAGAAGTTTTTCGATGATCGTGATGGCCGTGACGCCGTCGGCTTCCGCGCTGAAGTTCGTCACGATGCGGTGCCGCAGAACCGGCCCCGCGATACCCCGCACGTCGTCGATATCGGGCGAATGCCGCCCATCGAGAATCGCCTTCGTCTTTGCGCCCAAGATGAGATACTGCGATGCGCGCGGTCCCGCGCCCCAGCTCAGCCAATCGCGGATGAATTGCGGCGAATCGGGCGAGGTGGGCCGCGTCTTATTCACCAAGTTGACCGCATAGGAAATTACGTTATCGGCAACGGGCACGCGCCGCACAAGGTCCTGGAAACCGATGATCTCTTTCGCATCGAGTATGCGCCGCAGTTCCGGCACGTACATGCTTGTGGTCGATTTCACGATCGCCAGCTCTTCGCTTACCGATGGATATTCGAGCCATAAATTGAACATGAACCGGTCGAGCTGCGCTTCGGGCAGCGGGTAGGTGCCCTCTTGCTCGATCGGGTTCTGCGTCGCAAGGACGAAGAACGGCTCTTCCAACGTGTATTTCATCCCCGCCGCAGTCACATGATGCTCTTGCATCGCTTCCAAGAGAGCCGCTTGCGTCTTTGGTGGCGTGCGGTTGATCTCATCGGCGAGCAGGATGTTGGTGAACACCGGCCCCTTGACGAACTTGAACGCTTTCGCACCCGTGGTCCGGTTGTCTTCGATGATCTCCGTTCCGGTGATGTCGCTCGGCATTAGGTCGGGAGTAAATTGGATGCGGCTGAATTTCAAATCGAGCACTTCGGCAAGCGTTTTGATGAGCAGCGTTTTAGCCAGGCCCGGCACGCCGACGAGCAAACAATGTCCGCGCGCAAGCAAACTGACGATCAGATGTTCGACCACCTTGTCTTGCCCAACGATGACCTTGGCGATCTCGGCCTTCAGCGTTTTGAAACTCGCGGTGAGCGATTGTACTGCTTCGACGTCGTTCATCTGCCGCGCCGGTTCAACTGCTTGCTGTGGGGTCACGCGTTCCTCTGGTGGTTGAGTGTGATATGCTTACTGAAGCCGGCTTTCCCAGAAGATTTCGTTGTGCAGTTGCGCAATCCAATCCTGGTATTCCTGGTTCTTCTTGAAATTCGTCGCGAGCGCTTCTAAGCGGCTCCAATCATCTTTCAAACTCATGGCGTGTTCCGTTGTGCGGTCTTTTAGATAGACGATATGGTAGCCCTTGGCGCTGCCTTGCACAACTTCCGCGGGGTCGCTGATGTCGCCGGGCTTCATCGCTTTCACTTGGTCTTGCAGCGAACTTTCCAACTGCGTCACCGGGTAGCGCCCGATCAACCCGCCCATCGGACCGGAATCTTTGTCGTCGGAATATTTCTTCGCCAGCTCGTAAAACGTCTGGCCCGCCGCCATGCTGTCCTTGAGCGATTTCAAGAATGCAATCGTTGTCTGCACGCTCTCGCTATCCTGCGGAAGCTTCAATAAAATGTGCCGCGAATGGACTTCTTCGCCGCGCCGCTCCAGCAATTGAATGATGTGAAGCCCGAACGGCGTCTCTACCGGTCCCACCAGCTCGCTGTCTTTCATGCTGAAGACGACTTCTTCAAATTCTTTGACGAACTCGCCGCGCTTCACCCAGCCGAGATCTCCGCCCGCGCTCGCCGATTGGCGGTCGATGGAATAGCGTTTCGCAAAATCCGCGAAATCGCCCCCCGCCTTAATCGAATCGAGTATCCTGACGATTAAATCGCGCACGGGCTGTTTCGCCTTCTCGCTCATCTGCGGCGCTTTGAAGATGTGATAGATCTCGACTTCTTCCGCAACCTTGGGCAAGCTGTCTTTATATTTATCGAAGAATGCCTCAACCTCGCGGCGCGACGCGTGGATATCGCCGAATTTCGATTGCTGCAGCTTCTGGCTGTAGAGATTCTTGCGCATCTCGTCGCGGAACTCGCGCTTCATCCGGGAGATCGGCATGCCGTACATGTCTTCCAGCTTCTTCTCCGAACCCGCTTGCTGTATGCGCTGCTGCAGCGTTTGATCGAGTTCGTTCGATACTTCATCGTCCGTTACGGTGATGTTCGTATCTTCCATCGCGCGCGTCAGGACAAGCTTTTCGTTGATGAGCGCGTCCAACACCTGCTTCTGGATCCCTGTCGTCGCGGGATCGAGTCGGTTTTGGATGGCATAAAACTCCACCTGCGCGTCCAGATCGGATTGGGTGATAACTTCTTTCCCCACAATAGCAACGATGCGATCGAGCACAACGCCCGGGGATTGGCTTTGGGTACGGGCCGTTCCCGCAGCGATGAGGATCACCGCGATGATATTCAATATAAAGGTACGTTTTGCCATTGCGTTTTACTGATGAATTGCGTTCTGCCCGCTATCGGCACGGGCGGGAGAATTAACCATAATGTCAACATTATATTGCTTGCGAAGAGTTCCGATGTACTGTTCATACGCGCTTCTTCGC
>DATGFY010000342.1:0-8890 GCA_035308785.1 Bacteroidota bacterium
CCGATATGGTAAAGGCGTCAATTCTCACAGATTCGGGGTCTTTTCATAATAATTCTACAAAATATATGATATACCCGCCAGAGTCGCAACCCCATCCGCTCAGGCAGATTTCCGCCCATCCATCCGCTGTTGGAGGGGCAAATTGAAACATCCCCCTCCTGTTTTTAAGGAGGGGGTAGGGGAGGTCCTCCCATGAGTTTCAAATTGGCACACTACCAGCCGTTTGAATCTCTTTCGAATCATGAGTATATTAATTCCGGCAGGATTTACCGAAGATCGATTCAGCTGCCCCTACAATATTACGAACAACACACGCATGGCAAACCAAAAACATATTCTCGTCGTTGACGATGAACAAGAAAACCGGACAGCGCTCGCGGATCAACTTGCCGTAAACGGGTATGCAGTCGATACCGCATCCGACGGCGATGAGGCAATCGCCATTATCTCGGCCAAAGCGATCGATCTCGTTCTTCTCGATGTCATCATGAAACGCGTCGATGGTTTGGAGGTGCTGCGATTCATCCAGAAAAACCATCCCGAAATAAAGGTGGTCATGCTGACCGCGTTTGGCGATTTCAAAAACGCGGAAACTGCGAAGAAGTTGGGCGCTAAAGGATTTATCATAAAGCCGTGCGATCCCGATGATATGGCAGCGACCATCAAAATAGTTTTAGGCGCGTAACCCGTTCCCTGCACTCTGCTAGAATTAACTCGCCTGTTTCCGTTACAAATGCCCGTGCATCGATCATGATTTCCGCACAGGAAGCTTTAACAATAATCTTAGATCGTGTAAAACCGTTAGATCCGATTTCGCTCTCGTTAGATCGGTCGCGGGGTTGCTCTTTGGCCGAGGATATTCGCTCGGGAATGGATATTCCCCCATTTGACAATGCCGCGATGGACGGATATGCCTTCCGCGCAGAAGATATTTCGTCCGTTCCGGGCATTCTTACAATTATTGGTGAAGCAAGCGCAGGAACGACTTCTGCAAAAACTCCGGGGAAGGCAGAAGCCTGTCTTATCACCACGGGAGCACTGATTCCCGCCGGCTGTACCGCCGTTGTGCAGCATGAGTGGACTGAAAAGATCGATGAGACCCACGTAAAGGTGCTTCATCCCGTCCCGGTTGGTTCGAACATCCGGCGCGCGGGAGGGGATATTAAAAAAGGGGCGCTCGCGCTTGAACGCGGCAGCACCATGCGTCCCCAGGAGATCGGCGTACTCGCTTCGCTCGGAAAAAACTTCGTTACGGTGTATCGCAGGCCGGGCGTGGCAGTGGTTGCCACAGGCAATGAATTGACGCAATTGAACAAGCACCTCGCCCCCGGAAAAATCTATAACAGCAATGCGCACCTGCTCTGTGCGCTTTTGGAAGAAGCCGGAGCTGAACAGAAAAATCTTGGCGTCGCGCGCGATACGCCTGAGGAAATTCGCAGCACAATTATCGAAGGCCTGTCCGAAGACATGCTCATCACCTCCGGCGGCGTCTCGGCGGGGAAGTATGACCTCGTCATCGATGCGATGAAGGCGGCCGGCGTGGAAATTGTTTTCTGGAAGGTGAACATCAAACCCGGGATGCCGATCGTGTTCGGCATGAAAGGCGCCACACCCGTGTTCGGTTTGCCGGGCAATCCGGTATCGACGATGGTGACATTTCTGAAATTCGTAAAGCCCGCGATCCAAAAATTGATGGGATCGGCGAACGCAGGGAGTTCGATGACATTCCGCGCGGTGCTGACTCATGAAATCAAGAAAACCGATGGGCGCAGGCACTATGTCCGGGGAATCCTTGAGCAGAAAGACGGAAAACTCGTAGTCTCTTCAACCGGTTCTCAAGTCTCAAATGTGCAATCGTCTTTGGTGAAAGCCAACTGCCTCATCATCCTGCCCGCGGAGCAAGAACTTGTTCGCGCCGGCGGCGAGGTGGAGATCGAACTGCTGTGATTACCATCAGCGTAAAACTTTTCGCCGGAATCAAAGATATTGTCGGGAAAGATGAAGTGGAACTCTCCGTTGCAGATGCATCTCCCGTCGCGGAAGCTCTCGCTTCCCTTGCAGAAAATAATCCGCTCCTCAGGCCGTGGAAAAATCATGTGCGATTCGCGGTGAATAAAATATACGTCCAACCCGATCATCTGCTGAAGAGCCGCGACGAAGTCGCCATCATTCCGCCCGTGAGCGGCGGGTGATTCATGAAAAGCGTGAAAAGTGAAACGGTAGACGTGAGACGAAAAAACAAAAGGCTTGTCATGCTGAGCGAAGCGAAGCATCTCCGCCGATGCTAGATACCGAACGGTGGGAGATTCTTCGCTCCGTTCAAAAAGCGAACGGGCTCAGAATGACATTCCTCGGGAGTTTGCGGATGTTGCTGAGAATAAAATTTTGGAAATACGATTACGATGATTCAAATTATTCGCGATAAAATAAATATCAACGCCTTGCTCGCCGCTGTTGCAGATCCCGCGGCGGGCGGCATCGATATTTTTATCGGCACGACCAGAAATCATTCCGATGGCAAAGATGTCCTTGAACTGGAATACGAAGCGTACCAAGACATGGCGCTTCCGATGATGCGGCAAATCGCCGACGATGCAAAAGAACGATGGGGCGTCATGAAAATCGCCGTCGTTCACCGCATCGGCAAGGTGCCGGTGGGAGAAGCGAGCGTTGCCATCGCGGTTTCCTCGGCGCACCGCAAAGAGGCGTTTGAGGCATGTCGGTACATCATCGATACCCTCAAGAAAACTGTCCCCATCTGGAAAAAAGAATTATTCGCTGATGGCAGCAAATGGGTGGGGGAGCGCCCCTGATTTTCCACTCATAAGACCAAAAGTATCGGCCTTTTTTGCCGTTTATCACACTCGCTGACGGAGGCGCCAAAAAACACTTGACAATTTCTAAAATAATTCCGATTATTCTTTTGTCCTCCCGCGCTTGAAAACCTTAGTTTAAGAGGTATGTTATGCATAAGTTGTTCCGCTTTACAGTCCTCTCGGGACTGATACTCTCCTGTTTAACTCTATCGTTTGCTATTCAACCGCCTCAGAATCTGCAGGCGAGCATTTCCCACGGCAATGTGCAACTCACGTGGAGCAAACCGGATACATCAGCTAACCCTTCCGGATATCGCATCTATAAACGCATGGGCGATTCTTCCTTCATGGCAATCCCCGATCTCTCAGAATTTGATACGACGGTCTTTGTGGATTACCATACGATGCCCAACACCGAATATCACTACTATGTGACCGCGCTCTATCGGTCGGGTGAAGACATCGAGCCGCAAGAGAGCGGACCTTCGGATACGGCGACGATACGGACGGGCATCCCGATTCTCACACCTTGGGATTTGCACGGTTCGTATGCCGACAGCGCTGTCACGCTTGAATGGACTCTTTTACCCCCAACGGCACGAACTTTCTTCTTCTATCCTCCGTCGTATTTCAAGATATACCGTATCTCCTCTCCGGACACAACGAGGCGTCTCATTGGAACATCAACATCAACGGGCGTTGATACCTACACAGATCACACCGTTCAACCTAACATGCAGTACGGTTATCTTGTCACGGCAGTCTATTACGATTCGACAAACAACGATACTATAGAAAGCCTGCCTTCTAACCTGTTCACAATCTTCACCGATTCGATTAGTATGTTCCCGCGTCCGGTCCATCTCGAAGGCCAGTATGCGAGGAATGTTGTCTATCTGCAATGGCAACTTGATATTGGTCCGTGGGCGTTTCCCATACTTCTGCCTGGCCATTTCAGCGTCTATCGCAAGGGAGCATCGGACAGCTCGTTCTCTTTGATAGGCACGCCGCATCAGAACAACTTCATCGATTCTGCGGTGGCGCCGAATTCCAACTACTGGTACTATGTCACGGCGACCTATCGGGATACGATTGTTACGGGTCCATCCGATACGATCGATGTTCAAACTGTACCGCCTGTTGTAACCTTGCCGCCTCCGCGCGACCTCGAAGGATTTATCGAAGACAGCAGCGCACAGCTTTCGTGGGATGCGCCCGAAGTAAGTATGCCGATTTTACGTTTCAACATCTATAAGGCGACGGCTCCCGATACCGTTTTCCACCGGATCGGCTCAACCCAGGATGAACATTTTGCGGATCATTCGGTTAACCTGAGTGTTACTTCGTACTATTATGTTACGGCGGTGTATGCAATGCCGGATACAGTGGAAAGCGGCCGCTCGAACATTATCGGATTGCCGCATCCGCCCAATGCTATCCGTATTACCTCGCAGCCGCACAATATTGCCTACCTCAGTGTGGCGTACAGCTATTCGCCGGTGGTGGTCACCTCGCCTCCCGGAAGGAATGTCTGTTTTTCGCTGGCGCAGTCGCCCTCCGGCATGACCATCGATCCTTCGTCGGGACTGGTGCAATGGACTCCTTCCGCTGCCGGTATGTATAATGTGAAATTGGTCGCGGCGATCTGCGATTCCACGGCCGCGTACGCAGTGCAAGAATTCGAAATCTTTGTGCTGCCCGGCGCCCCCGGAATTATTTATGGGAACGTTCAGAATTCCTCAAATCAACCGGTGGCGGGAGTCGAGATTCACCTTTACGATGTCGGTCACGGCGAGTTCTTGTTCGGCATGATGACGGACAGTTCGGGTAACTACAGATTCCCGTTCGTGAGCCCCTCGACGTACTACGTGCGGGCGAAGCCAGAATCGGTGTATGCGCCGCAATGGTACAACGGCGCGACCGAACTGAGCCAGGCAACGGCGGTAACCGTTACCTCAAACGATAGCGTTGCCGTGAACTTTACACTCCAAATGCCGGTGCCTCCCGTGCATCACAATCTCTCGGGTACGGTTTCCGATACGAGCGGCCGCCCGGTCGGCGGAGCAAAGGTGGTCTTCGTGATTGTCCCGGGTCCGAATTCCACGGGCAGCCATGTGGATGGCGACCGCGACGATGATGGCCGCGAGGATGGCGATATCGCGCAATCGGCAACCACCGATTCATCCGGCAACTATTCTGTTTCTTTGCTTGCGGGAACGTATGTCGCGTCTGCTTCCGCGCACGGATTCCTTACCCAGTTCTGGAATGGAAAAAACGATCCGCTCGATGCAAACCCGATCGTGCTTTCGTCAGATACAACCGGTATTAATTTTGCCCTCACCCCCAGACCTCCACGCGCTGCGGGTCAGATTTCCGGAAGGGTATTAAGCGCCGCGGATAGTACGGGCTTGTTAAGCATCGTGATTGCGTTCCAACGACCCTCGATCGATTCTGCATTCAGCAGGTTCGACATGTCTGCTCACACCGATAGCGCGGGCAACTACACGCTCCAATATCTGCCCAACGGCTATTACGTTGTCCTCGCCATCCCGAAAGGAACCCACGCGCCGACATTCTTCAGCACCTCGGGCGGTACGCCGTTCCTCGATAGCGCGTCCGCCGTGGCGGTGAGCAACGATTCGATCAACGGCATTAATATCTATGCTAAAGTCGATAGTGCCAATGGATTGAATTCGATCTCCGGCATTATCGGCGGCCATTCTGCGGGTGCGCGTTCGCCGCAATCAGGCATCACCACCGTGAGCGGCGTTCTTGTAACGATTACCGAGACGAATGGCACCCCCGTATCGAGCACGACGAGCGCAAGCGACGGCTCGTACGATGTGACCGGAATCGGGACCGGTAATTATACCGTGACATTCCAGAAGCCGGGATATAATACGTATTCGACCCAAACGGCGATTTCGTACAACAACAGCGCACCAACTACTTCATCGATCAACCCGGCGATCTTGCAGCAGACAGGCAATTCAACGCTTGCAGGCCTGATCAGCATTTCGGCAGATTGGAATTTAGTCTCTGTTCCAGTGGCCGTCACCGATGCACGGTCGTCAACGTTATTCCCCGATGCTACGACGAACGCGTTCCGATTCGATGCGACGAACGGCTATGTCGCCGCAGATACGCTTTCGTATGGCGCGGGGTACTGGCTGAAATTCCCGATCTCGGAAGCGTTCACGCTCAATGGCACCACGCGCACAAGCGAATCGATTCCTGTTGTGGCGGGATGGAACCTTATCGGTTCGCTGACCTCGGCAGTAGCGGTGAGTTCGGTTGGGACTTCACCTGGCGGACTGGGACTCTCGAGCTTTTTCACCTACAGCGGCGGCTACTATATAGATTCTCTTGTTCACCCGGGCAAAGGCTACTGGGTGAAATCGTCCGGCGCGGGCTCGATCATGTTGAGTTCATCTGCCGCTCCCGGCAGAACAATCGCTCGCAACCCGGCAGATCTCTCGCAGTACAGTGCCTTGACTGTTCAGGATGCCGCGGGACATTTGCAGAATCTCTATTATAATTCTGCCGTCACTGTACCCGATCTCTCGCTCTTCGAGATGCCTCCCGTTCCTCCGGCCGGCGGGTTCGACGCTCGGTTCAGCTCTAACAGGATGGTTGAGGTTGCAAAGACGGGCGTTGGGGGAACATATCCCATCGCCATCAGCGCATATCGATATCCGGTGACGATCACGTGGAATCCCTCGAACACCGCTGCCTCGGTGGTGATCGACGGCAAGTCGATCTCGCTCGCAACGGGATCGTCGGTCCGGCTGATGAATTCATCGTCGCACGTGTCGTTGTCCATTAGCGCATCGGGCAGTGCGGCAATCCCCAAGGCGTTTGCGTTGGAGCAGAACTATCCTAACCCGTTCAACCCAACGACGATCATCAATTACAGTCTGCCTGCAGATGCAAAGGTGACATTGCGGATCTATAACGTCATCGGTCAGCAGGTTGCAACGCTCGTGGACGGCATCCAGACCGCGGGTTACAAATCGGTAAGCTGGAACGCGGCAAATCTTTCCAGCGGCGTCTATTACTGCCGCCTTGAAGGCGCTTCGTTGAATGCGCCCGCAAAATCGTTCGTGCAGACGCGAAAAATGCTCGTCATCAAATAAAACGCCAACCTCAGAACGATACGTATCCAAACCCGCCCTGCAGATTATTGCAGGGCGGGTTTTTTATGAACTCATCCCCCGGCCCCTTCTCTTGAAACCAAGAGAAGGGGAGCATGTGGCGTGGATTGACTCGTGCTTGTATCAGCGTCATTACTAACATCATTGCCCCTGTCCGCCGTCTTTCTGGCGGAATCAGCGGTTCTCTTTTGACTTTTCTTTCCTCTATATGTACATTACCATTACAGATAAATCAGTATGAAATCCACCACACGCCGAAGATTCATCCAGCTTATTCCCGCGCTGATTTTTGTCGGTTGCGATATGACGCCCGGCGAAAAGGTCGGTGGGTTCCTGAAGTCATTCCAATCGTTCACCGATTGGGTGCAGGGGAAGGTCTTCAGCCCCGATAAGTTAGCGCCTGAATACTCCGAGGATCAGGTCACGCCCGAATCTGGCTTCCGCGTCAACGGTTACGACACCGATACTCCTGATATCGATATCCCCAAGTGGCAACTCACCATTGATGGCCTCGTCTCTAAGCCCGGCACATTCGCCCTTGAAACAATTAAAGCAATGCCGGTGAAGGCGATGAACACCCGCCACGTCTGCGTGGAAGGGTGGAGCATGATCCCAAAATGGAAAGGAACGCCGTTGCGCGGATTGCTTGAAGCTGCCGGCGCGGATCCGACTGCAAAATACCTTTCCGTGAAATGCGGCGACGACTATTATACGTGCTACGATATGGGCAGCGCTATGCACGCCCAAACGCTGCTGGCATACGAGGCATACGGCAAGCCGCTAAGTTTAGAACACGGTGCGCCTGTCCGGATTGTGATGCCAACAAAACTCGGCTACAAGAGCGCAAAATGGATCAACCAGATTACCGTAACGAACGACAAACCCGGCGGCTACTGGGAAGACCAGGGCTACGATTGGTTTGGCGGCCTTTAGAAGACCGAAATGCGTAAGAGAGTGAGATAGTAGGATGGTAAGAAAGAGCATTGTGCGAAATAAAATGACACAAATAAATTCGCAAGCCGGGCTCCCCTCTCTTCGTAAGAGAGGGGTAGGGGGTGAGTTACGGTCGGTACGCACCGCACTTTCCAAAAGCTTACTCACCGGTTCCCCATCCTTATGGAGGAGGGGGTTAGGGGGTGGTCAGCGAGTGTTAGTGGCTGCGCTATTCCTCTTTACTCTTGCTCTTGGCGGTTGCCAACGCAACCCGCACGAAGTCGCCGTGATCGAAAAAACCAAGAGCTACCACCGGCCGGAGTGCAACGTCGTGATGATGGCGAATGCGCGTTATTGCGATATGACACCGCAGATCGCGCACGATTACAAACGCTGTCCCTACTGCAAGCCTGATACGCTCTAAATGGCAGTCAAGATCGAAAAAGAATTTCACCACCCGCTGATTATCCGGCTGAGCCACTGGATAAATCTTATCGCGCTCGGCATTATGGTGACGAGCGGGCTGCGGATTTACAATGCAGCGCCGCTGTATTCGTTTTTCATTCCGCGGTACTTCACGCTCGGTGGATGGCTGGCGGGAGCGCGGCAGTGGCATTTCTTCGCGATGTGGATCTTTGCCGCGAACGGTGTCATCTACGTGCTCTATAATATCTTCTCGAAGCATGGCCGGCACACAACGCTCTTCCGTGGCGCGGACGTTAAGGGCGTTTTGCCGATGATAAAATATTACTTGCGCATCCGCAAAGAACACCCGCCGCAGAAAAAATACAATCCGCTGCAAAAGCTCACGTACACGCTCATCCCGCTGCTCGGGCTCGGCAGCATTCTTTCGGGCATGGCGCTCTACTGGCCGACGCAATTCAGTTGGATCACAGCGATGTTCGTCAATTACGATTACGCGCGCGGGTTCCATTTCTTGTTCACGATGGGCTTCGTGGGATTTACTGCGGGGCATCTCGTCATGGT
>DATGFY010000343.1:0-6302 GCA_035308785.1 Bacteroidota bacterium
TTCTTCACGAAGACCTGGCGCATTTCAATCGTGAACGGATCCCCGAGCGCGTTGTTCATGCGAAAGGAACGGGGGCATTCGGCACCTTCACGGTAACCCACGATATTACGCAATACACCAAGGCGAAGATTTTTTCCAAGATCGGCAAGCAGACGAAAATGTTCGCCCGGTTTTCGCTTGTTGCAGGAGAAAAAGGAAGCGCCGATAGCGAACGCGACCCGCGAGGGTTTGCTCTTAAATTCTATACTGAAGATGGCAACTGGGATTTGGTTGGCAACAATACGCCCGTGTTCTTCATAAAAGACGCGAAAAAATTCTCCCATTTCATCCATACCCAAAAACGCGATCCTAAAACTAACTGTAAGAACCCTACCATGGTGTGGGACTTTTGGAGTTTGAATCCGGAAAGTTTGCATCAGGTAATGATCCTTATGAGCGACCGTGGAACTCCGTTTTCCTACCGGCACATGAATGGTTTCGGCAGCCACACCTTTTCTCTGATAAATCAGAACGGCGACCACGTGTGGGTGAAATTTCACCTGAAAACACTGCAGGGAATCAAGAATTTCTTCGGCGAAGAAGCGAATAATATGCGGTCGATCGATCCCGACCATGCGCAGCGCGATTTGGTCGAAGCCATCGGAAAAAAGAATTTTCCGAAATGGACGCTGCAAATTCAGCTCATGACCGATGCCCAAGCCAAGTCGTTTCAATGGAATCCGTTTGATGTTACAAAGATCTGGAGCCACAAGGAGTATCCGCTTCACGACGTCGGGACAATGGAATTGAATGTCATCCCGGAAAATTATTTCCGCGACGTGGAACAATCCGCTTTTGCCCCCGCGAACATTGTCGACGGTATCGGGTATTCTCCCGATAAAATGCTTCAGGGACGTTTGCTCTCGTACCCTGATGCGCATCGGTATCGTTTAGGCGCGAATTACGAACAGATTCCGGTCAATAAATGCCCGTACGAGGTTGCTAATTATCAACGCGATGGTTCCATGCAGCTCGGCGATAACGGGGGAGCGGCCCCGAACTACCGCCCTAACAGTTTTGATAATATTATTGCCGATGAAAGCTACAAAGAACAGGCAGTGCAACTGGATTCAACCGTTGCCGATTGGTTCGACCGCAACAAGGATGATGACGACCACTACACACAGCCGGGCATATTGTATCGCAACGTGATGAACAACGGCGACAGGCAGTCCCTGGTGAGCAACATCGTTGGAGCCATGAGCGGTATAACCGGTCCGAAGAGAGACGAGATCGTTAGGCGGCAGTTATGCCATTTTTCCCGTGTTGATCCGGGATTGGGACTCGCAATCGCAAACGGATTAGGCGTTACTATCGAGGAAGCAGCAATGGTTCATGCTTAAGAGAAATTCACCATAAGGGTTCACACCATACTCCCTCGCGGCGCTTTCAATCACTCAACCAATTAGTCTTAGAGGAACCAATGAGCAATATAACAGAGCTGACAGGAAACTGGCACGAAACTAAAGGGAAGTTAAAACAGCAATTTGCCATTCTGACCGATGACGATCTCTTGTTGGTCGAAGGCAAACACGAAGAGTTGATCGGGAAGCTTCAGGCCAAACTTGGCAAAACGAAAGAAGAGATCCACAAGCTCATTGCAGGCTTGTAGACCGCGTAACACCGGCCCCTCCATTCCCAAAAAATAAATCCCAATGAGAAACTATGACTGTCTATGAAGCATTACTCGATATCCTCGGAGACTACGGCGTCAAACATATTTTCGGAATTCCCGGAGATGCCATTAATGAGCTCATAGAAGCGGTGAGGAAACAGAACAGAATTAAGTTCATCCATGTGATGCACGAGGAATCCGGCGCGTTTGCCGCCTCGGCACAGGCAAAACTAACGGGAGAGCTCGCTGTCTGCGCGGGTACCCTGGGACCGGGAGCCATTCATTTGTTGAACGGGCTTTACGATGCAAAATTAGATCATGCGCCGGTCTTGGCTCTTAGCGGCCAGGTGGGCACATCGTTAATGGGGATCGATTATCATCAGGTCGTTGATCTGCACACGTTATTCCAGGATGTGTGCGTCTATAATCAAACAATTACCGATGCTACACAGATGCCCGAAGTGGCGATCTTAGCCTGCCAGACGGCTCTCTCAAAATGCGGTGTTGCGCATTTGAATATCCCTTCGAATATCGCCGTTCAAAATGTCAAGGGATATCGAGAGAAAAAACAGATGGTGAAAAATTCTGCCCGCGTCGTACCATGCAAGGATGATCTCCGGCTGGCGGCAGATCTCATCAACAGATCGCAAAAGCCATGCATTCTCGCCGGCATCGGCGCACGAGAAGCGCGGGCCGAACTTGTTCAGTTTGCAGAACGCATCAATGCTCCAATCATTAAAGCATTGCGAGGAAAAGATATTCTGCCAGATTCGCATCCGCTTTCGCTCGGCGGAACAGGTTTACTAGGCACCGGGCCATCTTCAAAGGCCATCCAAGAGTGCGATTTGTTTATCGCCATTGGGACAGATTTCCCATACCACGAATATTATCCGGAGAATAATACTCCATCGATTCAAATCGATAAAGAGCCCGATCACATCGGCAGAAGACACAAGGTCAGCAATCCGTTAATCGGAGATGCGAAGTTGACGCTTAACGAGCTTCTCCTCCTCCTTACGCCGCAAAAAAGCTCGGCGTTCCTCGAGGAGTGCCAAGCACGAATGAAACAATGGTCGGAAGAACAACAAGAGATAGAAACATCGGCTGACGTCCCCATTCATCCGCAAACGCTGGCGAGAAAAGTCAGCGAGCTTGCGAACGATGACGCAATTATCTGCTGCGATACGGGAGCAGTAACGGTGTGGGGAGCGAGAAATTTCAAGATCAAGGGTTCGCAGCGTTTTACTCTGTCCGGCGGCCTTGCGTCAATGGCATTTGGCCTTCCCGCGGCGATCGGGGCACAACTCAGATATCCTCAGCAACAGGTGATCGCGTTCTGCGGTGACGGCGGCTTCGCAATGTTAATGTGCGATTTTGCGACTGCAGTCAAGTACAAGCTGCCGATCAAAATATTTGTCTTTAACAATGCTAAACTCGGCCTAATTCAATTGGAAGAAGAGGTAGGCAGCGGCAACCCTGAGAGTGAAACAGATCTCCAGAATCCCGACTACGCTCAGTTTGCAACAATATGCGGCGGCGAGGGTTTTAGCGTACACGAGGCGGCGGAGTTGGATTTAACCATTCAGCGCGCCTTCAAATCGGATCTGCCCTGCATCATTAACGTCTTTGTAAACCCGGAAGAGCTGATATGGCCGCCTGAAGTCAAGGCCGGACAGGCCTTTAACTACGTGAAAGCCAAGGTGAAGGAATATTTCATGCATGCGAACTAAGAAGAGACAGAAATGCAGATGATAGATCAGGTTATCCGCATGCAAGAGCTCTCGGTGCCAAGCGGCGCATCGAACGGACAGGGAGTATTGCAATCATGAATACATTATACCGGCACTCGCAACGTTGGTTTGAAATACTTACGACTGTTGCCAGCTCCATCTTAAATAATTCCGTCACATTTATCATCGCCCTGGGAACGGTGCTGTTTTGGCTGACCAATAAAAAATTCTATACGCAGGATATCCATAATCAGATCGGGGATGTAATTCTTGGAGTGACGTTCTTGAGCTTATTCATCATTCAAAAATCATTCTCACATTTCTCCTCATCGCTTCATCTAAAGGTGAATGAGCTTGTCGCATCGCACGAGCCGGCCCGTAACGCGGTGATTAATGCAGAACAAAAAACCGAACTTGAGATAAGCGAGTTGTCTAAGGATTACGCCGAACTTGTTGAGCAGATAAAAGACGGGGAAGAAGTAAAATCCTGATCCAACACCCCCGTTCAGCGATGTGCGCTTCGCATCAACAATCTGATATTCACAACATCACATCATGGCACGTTCGCCAAGCGATTATTGTAAGACAAAAAAGGAAGTAGGGCGTGGAAAGAGATACATCGAAGAACAATCGAAAATTACTGCCGCCGAACGACTTGACGGGAAAGTTTGATTCTAACGTTCATGAAGCGGTGGCCATTGCGAGCGATAAACACAGCAAACCCGGAGCCGTGATCGATGAATTGCGCCGGAGCTATCTCCGGAATGAACAATTACTGCGCGCCGCGCATATCCGTGTTGCCGGATCGTGAGCAAAGCAATGGAGAAACCGAAACGATGACGATGATCGATCAGAATACTTCCCGCCGAGGAATGAACGTTCTTATTATCGCAGCAACGTGCGTGATAATCATCTGGGGAGTCAATCAGGCGCAATCGATCCTGGTGTTGTTCCTCGTTTCATCATTTCTTGCGATTATCGGTACGTCGCTGGTATTCTGGATGGAACGGAAAGGTATTCCCTCTGTTCCGGCGGTGGTGATTGTATTGTTAACGATGGTGATTGGTTTGTGCAGCATAGGAATAGTCGTGGGAATGTCGCTCACCAGTTTTTCCAACGCACTGCCGTTTTATCAGGCCCGCCTCGAGACTCTGATTGTTACGATAAAAGACGTGGCGGCAAGCAGGGGCGTCGTTCTTCGCGACAACGCTCTCACCGGTTATATCAGCCCCGAGGCAGTTCTCAATTTCACCGCATGGATGTTCACGGCACTGAGCTCGTTGATATCCAACACTCTTCTCATCATGTTCACGTTGATGTTTATTCTGCTGGAGGCCTCAAGCTTTCCGGCAAAGCTGCGCTCCGTGCTCCGCGACCCCCGGGCCACCTTTCCACAATTTGCGATTTTCGTCAGCGATATCAAACGGTATGTAGTCATCCAGACGTTGTTCAACCTGCTGGGAGCTGTGCTCGTTACGATTTGGCTGTATATTCTCGGCGTAGATTTTCCGGTCATGTGGGGGTTTCTGGCGTTCCTTCTGTATTTCATACCGAGTATCGGATCAATTGTGGCGATGATACCCCCTGTTCTACTGGCGCTGGTTCAACTCGGAGGTAAATACGCAGTCCTTACGTGCGCCGGATATGTGATTATCAGCGCAATACTCGGCAATGTTGTTGCACCAAGAGTCATGGGAAGCCGGCTCGGCCTCTCTACATTGGTCGTATTTGTCTCGTTAATGTTTTGGGGATATTTGCTGGGCATCGTGGGCGCACTCCTTTGCGTTCCGCTGACCCTAACATTAAAACTCGCATGTGAAGCGAGCGAGGACACACGATGGATAGCGGTGTTGCTTGGACCGGCAATTCATCCCGACCGTACTCCTGCCGTGAATCCGCAACGCAAATAATGCCTACTTGAAAATTACGACATGCTGAAGTTGCCGTTGCTGTATATAATGTCGATCGGCATCATTGCTACTGCAGGAGCTCAAACACGGAGAACAACGACATTGGTGCAATCCATCCTCGATGAGAGCATCATTATTACCACCGATAAGCCCGTCTACTTTCCTAACGACACCCTTCGATTGACAATTCAACGCGAGGACAGCACGGCTTCCTCAACAGTCACACCAAAAATTGCCATCGAGGGGATGGATCTGGAGCGCTCCGGCAAGAATTCTTATCTCGCAGTCATCCCCAAAACCGTCACGCCGGGCTCATACCGTATCCTTTTAAGAATTATCGATTCCAAGGGTCAACGATTTATTTATGAAACCGACCGGGTCGTGCAAATCGAAGAGTATCAAGTCATCGCCCGGCTCGAAAGCTTTGTGAGCATCGGACCGCTCACAGGCAGCATCGATCCACGGGACGCAGTTACCCTCGACGACGACCAAATACGAAACCTTCAGGTAGTATTCCGGCGGGATAGCATCCAACCGCAAGCCGGACCCCAGTTCGTGACGATCAGAACCTCAGTACAGTTACGCGATGGCACAGTTACGCAAACATTCGAGCGGCGCGTGCTGACATTCCGGAGCCACGGCGATCCCGAGCGGGACCGTGCAATGTTTATTCAGTATCGTACTGCATACGGCGCTTATGCCGCGGTCAGTACCGAAGAACTCGAACGCGTGCGCCTGCCGCTGGACTCATTGCCTGCGTGGGCGATGATTAAGGTCAGCATTGAGCCCGATTACACCATCAGAATCGGTGCGTACGATCGATTCAATTCTGTAACACGCTATTTCCGCGTTAGAGGTCCCACAATCGAAATCGGTTTATCGCTCGGCATCCCCAAGGTATTGTTCGATACGCAGTCGAAAGATACCATCGATTATGGAAACACGAGTGCAATGATTCGGTTTTACTATGTGAACATGGAATCCGGAAATCGATTCCCGGTGAGCATG
>DATGFY010000344.1:0-8158 GCA_035308785.1 Bacteroidota bacterium
TCCTCGCCGCAAGCTGGTAGATCATGGAGAGCGCGGCCTCGCTGGGCGACGCCTCATTGCCGTGAACTCCGTACGAGAGCCATACGATGGCGGGCGTGTTGGCGATTATTTTCTCCGCTTCTGCGTCGGTGATTTTCCGCGGATCGGCGAGCAATTGGATATTCGCTTTGATGCTATCGAGACGCGCAATATTTTCCGGTGAACTGAAGAAGGCAAGATACAGAGTCCGTCCCTCGTAGGTCGTGCCGTAGGAAAATAGCTGCATACGCTTTCCTGCTTGCTCGCGGACGGTCTTGAGATATTTTTCTATCCCGGCAGCATTGGTATACTTTTCTCCGGCGTTGTAACCGAGGACTTCTTTGACGGTGGAGATGGTGGTATCTATTTGCGCGTTTGCACGCGCGGCAAGCACCAAGAACCAAGCACCAATAACCAAACAAACTCGAATGCCTAATTTCAAATTTCGTTTCGGGAACCGTCGGAGATTCTTCGTCGCTTCGCTCCTCAGAATGACATGGCTTGGAAATTCGCACTTCGGACTTCGAACTTCGAACTTCATCATAGTTTGTACCCAAACTTTCTCAGCAATTCTCTTCTTGCCGTAATATCGTTTTCGGTTTCAATCCCCTTCGATTTCATCCCGTCGATGACGCCCATGATGCCTCTGCCGGAATCGGTCTCTGCAACCACCACATCAACAGGGTTTGCGGTTGCGCAATAGATGGTGCAGACTTCGGAAAGATTTTTGATTGCATTGAGGATATTGATCGGGAAGCCGCCTTCCATGAAGATGATGAAGCAATGTCCGCACGAAAGCGCATACGCATTTTTCTTTGCCAGTTCAACTAACGCCGCGTCGTTGCCCGTAAAGCGCACGAGCGCGGGACCGGAGGATTCGCAGAAGCCAACGCCGAATTTCATTTGCGGTGCAGTCGAAACGATTGCCTCGTGAATGTCTTCTACTGTTTTAATAAAATGCGATTGGCCGAGGATGAAGTTCATCTCCGCGGGTTTTTGGATCGGAACCGTTTTCAATTCCATAGATTGATGTATTGCTATTGTGGAAAGGGTAAAATAAGGAATTTGGAAGTGAGATGCAGAATGTGAGAACGTCCAAAGCCCAAAAGTCATTGCGAACCATGCTTCAGCAGGGTGTGGCAATCTGGCGCCAGAGTTATCATCACCGCAAGATTGCCGCGTCTCCCGTGAATGTTCCGCTCACGGGATCCTCGCAATGACGATATAAGTGTTTAATTCTCTATTATATCGAAATACTTCCGCTGGGCCTGAATATCTTTTACGGCGATTTGGATATTGCCGTTCTCGATATGCGAGGGCAGATAGACCGGCACGCAGCCGTTGCCTTGCATCGGGTTTTCGGAATCGAGCGTATCGGTGAGATCGATCGAGGGCTTGAGCTTCGAAAGCGGCGCAGGGGCGTCGCATTGCGAGCAGATCAGTTCGCCTTTTTTCATGTAATATTTGCCATAGCCATAACAGGCGCGGCATGCATCGAAACAGGTGGCAAACTTCCCGGTTTTGGTGCGGATCGCAAAGAACCGTATAGTCAGCCCGCTGTCTTGAATTGAGTAGCGGTGCAAGTAGCCGTCGTTCACTGAAGAAACGGGAATACTGATGACGCCGGAGACCGGAACGGTGATGGGGGCAGCTGAGAGATCTTCCGCTGTGTTCGCAGAGAAGACGTCGCCAACGCCGAGGAACAACACAATGCAAATCGTTGCGATGCCGCCGATCAACTGCCAGCGCCGCTGCGATTTCTCCCGGTTTGGGTTCCAGCCCGGAAACACTAACATGAATCCCGGAATGGTGAGGATCGCGCCGATAAAGAGCGCGCCGTTTTGTACGATTGGCCCGAGGATGCCCATCATCTTTGGACTTGCGGGGAGAACGCCGTTCTCGTAAAATTCGTGCAACGCATTGGTGAGCAGTTGCAGCGTAAAGATCGCCAGCGTGCAAGCGGTAATTTTTAAGAATCTACCGATATCGATCTTGACGCTCCCGCGGATGAACAGCACGCCGAAGATTGCCGCGAGAGCCAACCCCACAGATGTGCCGAGGATGCTTTTCCAGCCATCGGTTGTCGTGGAAACCGCCTGAATGAACACCGCCGTCTCCATGCCTTCGCGCACGATCATGAAAAACGCAAAGATGAAAATTCCGAAATGCGCGCGCCACGTCGTTTTCCCGCCGATGATCGAATCGACTTTTTCTTCGATCTCGTTCTTGATCTTGCGCGAGGTCGTCCACATCCAGACGATCATCGAGAGGACGAAGATCGAGGCAAAGAGGAGAAAGTATCCCTCGAGCGCTTCGGAATCGAATCCCAGCCGCTCCATCACCACCGCTCCGCCGATGCTCGCTGCAATCGCCGCCGCGAGGGCGAGATAGACGGTGCGGATGAGGTTCACTGCTGAAATTTTGCGCAGATAGACGATGAGAATGCCTATCACCAAGGCCATCTCAATGCCTTCGCGCAACGCTATAATAGTGGTTTCAATCATTCGTTTATTCAGTCATTGCGAGGCGATTCTTCTTCATGCCGAAGCAATCGTGTTGGTTGGTTGTTCGAGATTGCTTCGCCAAGAAGAAAGAGCGGCTCGCAATGACGGCGGTGTTGTTTTTTCTTCTCACTTCTCACGTCTTACTTCTCACGGTTTTTCTTTGATTGGCATTTTGAGCAGCCGCCGAATATCTGCAGCGTGGAACTTTGCATGGCAAACCGGTTTTTCTTGCAAACGTCTTCCTGGATCTTGTTCAGCTTCTCATCGACAAATTCGATAATGTCACCGCACTCGAGGCAGATCAGGTGATCGTGGCGCGGGCGGCCGAACGCTTTTTCATACCGCGAATGGTCCTCGCCGAAATGGTAGCGCGAGATCAGCCCGCAATCGACCAACAGATCCAATGTATTATAGACCGTCGCACGGGAGACTTTTATTCCCTTCGATTTTACGCGAATATAGAACTCTTCGGCATCGAAATGACCGTTGCCGCGCATGATCTCTTCGAGGATGCCGAACCGCTCCCGTGTGCTTCGGAGCTTCTTCTCGTCCAGATATTTTTGTAAAGTCTCGTTTGCCGAGGTTAAATCCACGAATTTCCTTGTTTAGAACTGATCTAAATATAAGGATTATCTACGCTATTCGCAAAGCGCAAGTGGCACATTTTTCTTAAATTTAGATGGCATACATTATTCAACACAACAGGCAGACAAACCATGATCTCTTTACACAATCAAATTGCCCTCATCACCGGCGGTTCACGCGGCATTGGCGCTGCGACTGCCCTCCTTTTCGCGGAAGCCGGAGCGGATGTTGCCATCACGTATCAAAAGGATAATCGGGCAGCGGATGCCGTCTGCAGAAAGGTCGAAGCATTCGGCGTAAGAGCGATTGCGGTGAAGGGCAGCATCGAGAAATACGCCGATTGCAAGCGCATGATCGGCTCGGTAATGAAGGCGTTCGGGAAGATTGATATCCTCGTCAATTCCGCAGGCATCTGGGAATACGGCGAAATAGGCGGGATGACGGAAAAAGAGTGGAACCGCACCATCGCAATCAACCTGAATGGCACGTTCAACATGTGCAACCTCGTCGTGCCGCTGATGAAACGCCGGAAATACGGCCGCATCGTAAATGTGGCAAGCACGGCAGGCCAGCGCGGCGAAGTCAACCACTCTCATTACGCCGCATCCAAAGGGGGCATCATTGCATTTACGAAATCACTGGGTGCAGAGCTGATTTCGAAGGGCATTTGGGTCAATTGCGTTGCGCCGGGCTGGGTGGATACCGATATGACGTCGGCTGAACTGCGTAAGGGCTCATCGAAAATAGAAATTCTGCGCACCATTCCGCGGCAAAAAGTGGGCACACCGGAGGAAATTGCAGGGCCGATTCTCTTCCTCGCATCCGATCTCGCGAATAATGTGGTTGGGGAGATTCTGAATGCGAATGGGGGAAGTGTTTTGTGCGGGTAATTCTTATGAGATTTGTCATGCCGAACTCGTTTCGGCATCTAAAAGGATTAGACCCCGAAACAAGTTCGGGGTGACAATCACTTTTTTTGGCTTGAATTCGTTTTCTGGTGACTAACCACAAGCCACAACCATTCAATCATATATACTAACACCTCCTCAAAAACATCTAAATTTCCCCTTTAACACCTACCTGTAAACCATTTAAATTCAAGTGATTTAGGCAAGTTTTTCGATCTCATCAAACGAATTGCCGTTTTTGACTGTTTTTTCTTGATTTTTCATTTATTTTTTGTATATTTGAGGAAATAGACGCGCCTGCAGGCAGTCTCATTCCGCAGGCAAAACTAATCGAAAAAACGGGAACCGGAAATAAATTTTAATGCCCCATCGCAATTCTGACGCCGTAATCGCTTCAAAAAAAGCGCCTGCGAAAAAATCCTCTAAACCAAGCGCGTTTTTGAAGGGCATTCCCATCGGCCATACGCCGATTCCGAAGAATGTCGCGGTTGTCGATCTTGTCGATAATTATTTTCAGGCGTATAATGCGGGCAGATTGCGCGAGGCGTGCCATCTTTTTGCGCAGAAAATGCTTGCCCCTGAATCTACGCTTGGAATGAGCATTACCGGCGCACTCACGCCTGCAGGATTGGGCGGATCGTGCATCGTTCCATTGATGAAAGCGGGCATGATCGATTGGTTGGTGAGCACGGGCGCAAATCTGTACCACGATACGCATTTTTCAATCGGGCACACACTCCACCGCGGAACGCCGTTCACCGATGACCGCCTTCTGCGCAGAGAAGGCATAATCCGCATTTATGATGTGCTATTCGATTACGATGTGCTGCTCTCTACCGATGCCTTTTTCCGGAAGGTTTTGCGGCTCGACGAATTTCAAAAAGAGATGGGCACTGCGGAGATGCACTATAAGCTCGGCAAATACGTTGCCGAACGCGAAAAGAAGCTTGGCATCACACACAACAGCATATTAGCGGCCTCATATTTGTATGGGGTGCCGGTCTATACGTCGTCGCCGGGCGATAGCTCCATCGGCATGAATGTTGCCGAGGTTGAGCTGGCGGGTTACAAAACGCGGATCGATGTTTTGCTGGATGTCAACGAAACGGCATCAATTGTGCTCGATTGCAAACGGAGCGGCGGCACAAGCAGTATTGTGATTTTTGGCGGCGGATCGCCCAAGAATTTCGTGCTCCAAACGGAGCCGCAGATCCAGGAAGTTTTGGGCATCAACGAGAAGGGCCACGACTACTTTTTGCAGGTCACTGATGCGCGCCCCGATACGGGGGGACTTTCCGGCGCAACGCCCGCCGAGGCGGTCACCTGGGGCAAGGTCGATCCCGATAAGCTCCCCGACGCCGTCGTCGCCTACATCGATACGACGATCGCCATGCCGATCATGACATCGTACGCATTAGCAAAAGTAAAACCGCGGCCATTGAAGCGCTTGTACGATCGGCGCGAAAAACTTGTACAACGTCTAAAAACAGAATATCTCAAGGCCCGCCAAAAAGACAGCGGGCAAGCACATAATGATAGCAAGCAGTAAAACAATAATCCAATCCCAGCAGGGGACCCGCCCCGCCGTTACCGGGGGACGGGATTATTTTCAACAAAACCAAGGAGACCACTAATGAACAGATTCTCAGAGCTACGAGAATTGGTTACCACGTTCGAGAAGGACTTCATCAAGTTCTACGAGAAAGGTAACAAGTCGGCGGGCACGCGCGTCCGCAAAGCGATGAATGAGTTGAAGAAGAAAGCCCAGGAGATCCGCAAGGAAGTCCAGGAAATGAAAGGCAAGGCCGAAGGAGAAGGCGGCGGGGCATAAGTACCGCACGTTACGGCTGTAAATTAGTTTAAGGCCGCTTCGTTCGCTACCCAATAGCGAACGGAGCGGCTTTTGTTGTTTTATGATGTGTCATTCCCGCGTTGTCGTTACATCAAAGCAACTCACCCTATTCCCTCTCTCCCGTCAGAAATACGGCGGGCAATCAAGAGAGAGGGACGCAATTATAGCGGGCGCAGAGCGCCCGAAAGCGCATTCCCACGCGGGAGCGTGGGAACAAGAACAAAATAACACGCTGCGTTTGAAATATAAAGAGATATCTGTAATTGACTTTCGCGGGCGCTTTGCCTATTATTAATGGTACCATGATTCGGCTTCAGAAAATATTATCGCTCGGACTGATTGCGTTCCAGCTTTGCCTGACAATGTTCGGCGAGTGGGGGCATACCGACGTGGTGTTTTCTGCATGCACGATGCAGGCAATTTCGAGCCACGATTGCGGAGCGCACGAGCGGCATAAGGATATTTCGTTGGCACATTCGTGCCAGGCATGCTACCGCAGCGCGAATTCGACAACCAGCGCCTCGACGAGTGTTTCCGGCACTCCGATCCGGCAGTACACCGCGTTTGCCGTTCGGCAGCAACGATTTTCGTTTCACTCCCCGGATTACTACACCTCCGCCTCCAAGCGCGGACCTCCTCTCATCGCGTAACAATCTCATCTCATCGCCGCACCGCTGAATTTTTCGGCGGAGCATGCGGCATATCCATTACCTGAATCGAACGTGTGCGTTCCCGCATAAGGAGCGTTCGCACGTTTGCATTTATCATATTAAACGGAAAAGTAGCCGCGACCTTCAGGCCGCGTTCTTACTATTTTCATTTGAAAAAGGAGATTGATTATGCGTTTTCCAACAACTGTTGGTACCGGCGCTATTGTGCGCGCAGTGTTTAGTGTTACAATCGTTTATTGCATGGCATTTTGTAACTGCTTCGCCCGCACGGGCAGCGGATCCGTTCCCCAGGAGGGAGTCCAATATACGGTCTATGTTTATGATGCGGCGCAGAGAACGCCAATGGAACTTGCAAGGATTATTCTGCGCCGGGGCAAAACGGTCGTGGCAACGACGGTGACAAACGTTTCAGGGGTTGGCGTATTGAAAGACGTCGATCCGGGTGCGTACCGGCTCTCGGTACATTTTATAGCGTATTACGATTATTACGATTCGGTGCAGATCGATGAATCGCATATCATGGATTCGGTGGGGATGACACCGACGAGCCAGCCCGCAGTTGTGGTAACCGGAGAGCACGAGTTGAACGTGACGTCGTTCGATCTTTCGACGGGAAATCAGGTGTTCGAATCGGAAACCTACCATGCCGCCCCCACAACAACGACAACTACTCTCGTTCAGGAAAACCTCCTCGGTGCCGCGCGCGCGCCAACAGGCGAGGTGCATATCCGCGGGCAGCATGGCGAGTACAGTTATTACATCGATGGCGTACCGATTCCTCTCGGCGTGTTTGGCGGATTGAACGATGTGATCGATCCGAGAGTAATCGACCGTGCGACCTTCCTCACCGGCGCATTTCCGGCAGAATATGGCGGACAAATTGCCGCGGCAATCGACGTTCAAACCCGAGTTCCCACGGGCGCGTTTCACCTGGATGCATCGGAATACACCGGCAGCTATCTCGCGTCCGGCGATTCGCTCGGCGACCGTGTGGGATCGCTGAAGGCGTTGAATTCCAACGGACAGGCGCTTTCGTTCAGCGGGCATGAAGATAAATTCGGCTACTTCCTGAGCGGTTCGCGGCAAGAAACCGACCGGCGCATCGATCCGCCCATCGCACCGATCTTCCACGACCACGGGTTCGACTATTTTCTGTATGGGAAGTTCGATTACCGGCTCACCGACGTAGATTACATCACTGCGAATCTTAATTACGGCAGAACAAACACGCAGGTGCCGTTCGATTCGATTTCGACTGCGGGAGATTATCAGCAAATCGACGATAACCAGATTACCACGAACCAATTCCAGACGCTTTCGTACTTCCATACGATTTCGACCGAGAAGGACGCGGAAAGCAACCTGTTCATCGGCGGATATGCGCGCGAAGGCGAACTGAATTACCTTCCGGGCGCGACCGATGCGCCGGATTTCTTCTTCAAGCCCGATACGGTCAACAATCTTGTGCTTGCCGAGGACCGCACCTTCACCTCAATCGGCGTGCGGACAAAATTCGATCAGCGTCTCTCGCACCATTTCATGTACGCCGTCGGTTTCAACGCCAGCAGCACAAGCGGAACGGAAAATTATACGACGCGCGATACTGCAGGCAACCCAGGG
>DATGFY010000345.1:0-2621 GCA_035308785.1 Bacteroidota bacterium
GGTCGGACTGCGAAACCAATCCCTTTGTGAAGAGATCTTCACTGCGGTTCATTTCCGATTGCGCACGGTCCATGCTTGCCTTGCTGGAAGCGACACCCGCCTGGGCGTTATCGCGCATAGCGACGTAGATATCGGGCTTGATCTTCATCAAGAGCTGCCCTTTGCTCACCTTCATTCCCTGTTTGACAGGCAGTTCAACGACTTCGCCGCTCACTTCAGGAGTGATGATGACCTGAACTTCAGGCTGGATTTTTCCGGTCGCGGTGACCGTTTGCGTGATGGTCCGGCGCGAGATTTTTTCCGTCTGCACCGTATAAACCGTCTCCTTCTTGCTTCCCAAAACGACGAGCAGCACGAGGACAATGACGAGCACCCCCGCAATTGAGAGGATGATTACTTTTTTCTTCGATTTCTTACCGTTAGCCATGTGAGGGTTCCCGAAATGTGGCCGATTGAATAAATAGAATAAATGGTTTACTTTGAAATTGTACCGAGAGCGTATTCAAGCTCTTTCTTTGCGAGCAAATAATCGTTGACGGCGTTCACTTTGTTGCTGAGCGCCTGCGTATAGGCCGCCTGCGCGATGAGGAGATCGAGCAGCGTGCCGGAGCCGAGATGATATTTTTCTTGCGCGATCGTGCGGTTCAGATCTGCATACCCAACGCTCGCCTTGGTCGTCGTAACTTCCTTTTGGGACGCTTCGAGATCAAGCAGCGCTTTGCGGATATCCACGGTCAGCGTCAGCGCGTTCTGCTTTACTTGCGCTTGAGAATTCTCTTGGTTGATTTCCGCTTCTTGGATCGCCACCTGCGTTTGGAAGCCGTTGAATATCGGCAGCGAAACCGTAACGCCAAGCGTGAGATTCTTGTTATTCGATATGCCGCTCAACGTAGGATCGTTCCAGCCGTACGAGGCATTTGCTCCGAGGGTCGGATAATAGTTTGCCGTGGCGAACGAGACTCCGGATTCGGCGCTGTTCTCTGCGGCGATTGACGAAAGATAATCGGGGCGCGCGCTCAACGCCGATGTCACGAGCGATTCCATATTCGCATACTGTTTATTCATCGCATCGAACTCCGTCGTATCGATGTCTTCCGGAATTCCTTTGAAATCGAATTCGTAATTCTTATCGAGCTCTACGCCGAGATACGCCAGAAGGTTTTGCTTCGCCTGTTCGTAGTTGCTTTGCGCCTGGATTAACGAAAGCTGGTCGCTGCTCACCTGTACTTCTTGTTTATAGACGTCGGAGATCGCGGAGGCGCCGACCTTGTTCGATTCCTGGATTTGTTCCAGCTGCTTCGAGCTGCTCTTCAGATTGTCTTCGGATACCTTCATCAGTTCTGAGGTGCGGAAGACATTAAGAAAGAGAGAGTGGGTTTGAAAAATCGTCCCCTGTTGAGTCCGCTTGTAGGAATACGTGGCCGATTCAGCGCTCTGATCGCTCGCAGTCAAGTTATAATTATCTCCCAATCCGTAGGAAATATTTGCGCCAATGCCGACGCTGTACGAATTCGACGCGAAGAAACCCGCACCGCCGGGGACAAATTGCGGTGTGCCATTGATGGTTTGATAACCACCGGGGGTATTGATCCAATCCTGAGAGCGGGAAAACCCGCCGCGCGCACTCACAGTCGGAAGAAACGCGCCGACGGCCTGTTCATGCACCGCCCCGGAACGATCGACGGCGTATTTGCTTTGAAGCACAGAGATGTTCTTTTCCAACGCTAGTCCCACCGAAGCATCCTCCGTCAACGTAACCGTTTGCTGCGCGCAGGCGACGGTGGAGAGTAGCAGGATTGCGAAAAGCATCGACTTCATGTATGAGGACTCCTTAGTTTTCTTGATGTAGATCGTTTTTTGAGCGAACATGAAATGGATATGTTCGGCTGGTATTCCAACACTTGAGAATTGAGCCGTTTTGGGCAATTTTGCCCAAATTCCGGGTAACTGATTACATATAGATAGACGAATAATTAGAACAAAAGTTGCAGTAATATGGTTTAACCGACGGCCGAATCTGAGATGGTCACGCTCCCCGGGAGATCGAGGATTCCGCTACGATTCCTGGCTTTGTACCCCCGAAATCTTCCGCGGCTCCGGTTTTCCTTCGCGCTCGTATTGCGCAATCGCCTCGTCCTTAATGCGGAACAGGTATGCCAGCGCCGCGTCGTGCTCATTGGGAATTTCGCCATCGAGAATGGCATTCTCAATCCGTGTTTTTAATACGCCGATCACCGGACCCGGCGGAAGCGCGCACGCAGTCATGATCTCCTCGCCGCGCACCGGCGGCTGCCAGTTACGGAGATTGTCCTTCGCCTCAACCTCCTTCATCTTTTCGATGACGAGATCGTAGTTCGTTAAGTAGCGCGTGACACGCTTCGAATTCTGCGAGGTGATGTCGGCGCGGCAAAGAAGCATCAGATCGTCAATGTCTTCGCCGGCATCGAACAACAAGCGCCGCACGGCGGAATCGGTGACAACTTCGCTCACAAGCACCATCGGCCGGAGGTGAAGCCGTACGAGCTTTTCGACATACGGCAAATGATCCAACGGAAGTTTGAGCCGGCGGAAAAGGGATTTCATCATCCGCGCGCCGACCTCTTCATGGCCGTGGAACGTCC
>DATGFY010000346.1:0-14815 GCA_035308785.1 Bacteroidota bacterium
CAAGACTGTATTGGGTATCGTTCACATCAAGTGTTATAGCGCGCACGCTTATGCCCGCCGAGATAGATTCATCGAACCTGTGCGCATATCCCGCAGCGAATGTTTCGGAATACGTGATTTTCTTGTCGTAGGTATTGACAACCGATTGCTGGGCATTCTGGATAGTGAATGTCGCGGGGATGTTAAAACCGATCGAAATTCCGGGTGTGATTCGTACGGCTGCGGCATCGTCACCGAACAGGCGTCTGCCGATAACAACGGATTGGACAAGCGGAGTAAACTGGCCAAGCGTTTGCGCATAACTTGTTGCGTCGATTTTCCAATCGTTCAGTTCTGCAAGAAGCGCGGGGTTCCAATCAAGGGCGTCGATGCCGTCTGCAGAGGCAGTGCCTGCGGCAATCCCGATCATCCGGGATGAGCTCAAGTGCTGGGAAAAAGACATGGTCGTTGCCATTATCAATAAGATGCACAGTGCCGATCGTCTGCGGGTACGCGGCATATCGTTCGTTTCCCGGGCGGTTTACCGAAGGGTGAGCAGCACGGTGTGACTCGTCGTAGTTTGGACAAACACATCCCGGGGATATCCTTCGATATGTGTTGTTCCTGTTTTCGACGAGGTGAACGTAAAGAAAAATTGCGTTTGGTTTTGCGGAAGCAGCGAGAGCAGCGATTTCGGCAGCACCATGCCGCCGGTATTTACCGTTGCGGCCAGACGCACGAGAACTTTTCCCGGGAGGTTGCCCTCGAGGGATCGTATCAGAACGCTGACGCTGTCTCCGCCGCCAAACCATCGGACGTGAAGATCTTCCGACGAGTGGAGAAACTGCAATGCAGTCGGATAAATAACCCGGAGTTTCGGCGGCGCGTCGATGCGAATCGAATTTCCCGTAGGTAATCCGCCGTTGCAATCCCACTCATAGGTATGCGAACCGAGGTACATCAATCCGCCGTCGAGAATCATATCGCGGGTGAGCAGGAGATACTGAATGCCGAGCCGCGTTGGAATCGTAGAGTTTTCCGGAGTGTACAGTTTCGGGATTTTTTTCAACTGCGAGGAATCGACAACCAGCGTGCCGACATCGACCGAGGAGTAGGCCGTATCGCGCCCTGCCACGACGGAAAGATTGGGATTAAAGAATATCGCACGGGCAAGCGTACCTTCGTGATGAAGGATCTGGTGGTTACCGAACGATGCGTCGTATTCCGCTCCTTCAATCAATAACTGGCCAAGATGGGCGCCATCGGGCGGAGTAAATAACCCCACAGAATCGACATCGCTCAAACCGAAGTACGGCGGCGGAGTGGTTTCGGGCATCTCAACTTTGACAGGCGAATCTGCGGGCGGAGAGGTCAGATCAATCGGGTCCGGTTTCCGGCAGCCTGCAGAAAACAGCAACGCCGCGGTGAATGCCGCAGCGATCGAAAGTGTCCGTATGTTTGCAGGTGTGAAGGTCATTGTATTACCGACGAAAGCTCCCTGCACCCATAATGGGTACAGGGAGCTTTGCCGTTGTATTGTTACTCGACGATGTAGGGCGTCGCCCAGAATGCATTATTCAATGGCGCCGTATTATCGTACAACGAGTTATGAGAGATGACATCAACCGTTGCCGAGCAGTGCCGCGCGCGCAGCAGACCAAGTTGAAGGAGCGGAGCAACGCGGAACGCGCGATGATAGACGCGAACAAATCCACCGCCAACCGCTGTCTGAGAAATCAGACGCATCTGGACGCGTGAACCGATTGTGCCATCGGCATCGACGCCGTGGCGAAGGGTCACAACTTCCGCAGAATCGTTCGTACTGTTTACGGTGACGGTAATTCCAACGGTATCGCCCTGGGCGATCACCGGGACGCCGCTATGCAGACCGCGCCAGTACCGGAACCACGTCTCCAAGGGATTCGTAACCGTATCCCGGTCGCCTCTAAAGGCAATTTGCAGCGACGCGATCGAGCAGGTATTCAAATTTTCCGGCTCCGTTTCGCCGACTTCCATGGTGATCGCGACCGGTGTCCAGATATGATCGACCAAGCGGCCGGTGCGCACAAATTTAATCTTGCGCAGGAAGCGTTCAACGAAATGTTTCGTAATTACGGAATCCACCGTCACCGAATCGGTAGCGGTATCGCGCGTGCCGACGGCGAGCAATAAGTTGCCCGGGACGGACCGATCGATAGTAACAACAGCGGATGTATCTCCACCGTTCGTCGTATCGACGGTTATGGTAGAGGTTCCCTGGTGCCAGAAGAAATGGCGTCCCCAGCGGATCGGCGTAACTGCGTCCGTAACCTTATCGAGACTGTTCCCGCCGTAATTGGTCGGATATAAATTGCCGCCATCGTCAACGGATGCATCGGCAGCAGCGGTGAAATCCGCAATTGAATCTGCGGACGACACCATATTCACCATAATTTGGGCATCGGTGGTTGGCAGCGATTCAACCGGGCCGCTTTTTGAGCATCCCCACAGGCCGATGACGGCCAGAATCGCAAAACCGGAGAGAAGATACTTTGCAGATGTCATAGTAAACTCCTTCTTGTTGATGGTATCGATAAAAACACCTTCCCGCTGCACTCTGTTATCTGCGCGCCCGCACGCGCATCCCTATCTTCCGTACAACGGGAAGGCAATCATAATTATTCACAACACATTCCCACGAGTCCATCCAATCGGGCCAATCGGGCAAACCAGACTACGCTCGATTTGGTGTCTTCATGTTGGCTATCAGGTGTTCAACATCCGTGCCAATGTATTGGGATGACTGGCTTGGTTCAAATATGCACGAAATGGGCTTTGTTGGAAGATTATTGAAACCGGATACCGCTCTGCCTGACTTTTGAAGTGCGGGAACGGCGCTCCAAACTGCGGGAATTACGATTTTCCCGCATTCGAAATCTTATTGCGGCGCCTTCTCCCCATCGCGGAGGGTCCACTTTTTTCGATAAAACGATTCGATAATCTCGTCGAGAAAAGGATGGTAGCGCTGGGGCAGGTTCTTGTATTTACCGCTCGAGACGCGTTTAATCTCTTGGAACGAGACTGAGTGATTGACATTCTCCACTGCATTCGAGAGATACTCGCGGAATTTCTTTTCTACCCTCGATGTCATTTCAGTGTCATCTGTGCCGGAAATCATCCGCACGGCTTCGTCAAAATTCCATTGCTTATCATAGAACGATTTGAAGCACGTCCCGCGGAAATATTCTGCTACAGTGCCCCGGCTCAGGCCGCCGAGTTCGTCTGCAGTTTCCGATATTGCACTGCGGCTAAACTGTTTTTGACGCAGCGAAAGCAATATCCGGTCCTCGATTTCGCCGGAGAGCGCGGCGTTACGCGAGATTTCGGCGGGGAGATCTTTCAGTTGAACGATATTTCTGCCCTCAGAGCTCGCCATGATGACTGCACGCTTCAGAACACTTTGCAGTTCCCGCACATTCCCCTGCCAGCGGTGGGCAACAAGCGCATTGATCACGCCGACGCTTGTTGAGGTCTCGGGCGAATCTCCCCGGACGAATGATTCGATAAGCAACGGCAAATCTTCCGGCCGTTCACGCAGCGGGGGAATGTTCACGGTGAAAACATTCAGCCGGTAGTATAGATCCTCGCGGAATTTTTTCTCCTCAACCGATTTTCGTACATCGCGGTTGGTCGCTGCCAGCACCCGCACATTGACTTTGTGCGTTTCGGTGCCTCCGACGCGTTCGAACGTTCCCTCTTGCAGCACACGCAGAAGTTTTACCTGGAATGCTTCGCTTGTCTCGGCGATTTCATCGAGGAAGATCACTCCGGAATTCGCAAGCTCGAATCTGCCCGGTTTCTCCTTGATCGCGCCGGTGAATGCGCCGCGTTCGTGGCCGAACAGTTCGCTTTCCAACAACGTTTCCGAGAGCGCGCCGCAGTTAACGGCAATGAACGGCTTATCGCGGCGGCGGCTTTCCAAATGAATCGAGCGGGCGATCAGTTCCTTACCTGTTCCGCTTTCTCCGAGGATCAACAAGGGTGCATCGTTATCGGCGATCATGCGGGCAAATTCGACGATCTTTTCCATCGGCCCGCCTGCGCGGTAGATGATGCCGTGATACTCCTTGCGTTCCAACAGCGAAACATTCGGCGCATCAGAGCCCGGCTGCAAATCCTCCGCTTTCAGTTTGAGCTGGCGGATTTCTTCTTTAAACTTCTGGACTTCCTCGACAAGCGAACGGCTCGGTTCGGTTCCCCGGTCGCCCTCAGCACTGCTCATCTCCCGTTCGAGCATTGCAAGCACGCGCTCCTTATCTCGAAGCTGCCGGTCGATGCGCTCGCGCTCGCCCCGCAGAAGTTCCATCTCCGCCTGAACTTCCTGATGTTTGTACAACACCAGCGCGAACGAGACTACTATAGTAGTAAGCAACAACCGCGCGAGCGGAATGATATAGACGAAATGCGAGAAGGCGAACATCGATGCACAGAGGGCGAGAACGGTGAGAACTACTGTCCCGCCGATGGCAACCGAGATGCGGAATCCCGAAAAAAGCGCGACGATCAATCCCGCGAAGAGAACGACGAGAATACATTGGCCGAAGAGCGAACATTCCTGCAGGAAATACCCTTGAAGCGCGTTTTCGATAAACATTGCGTGAAGCCCGACCGATGGAAATTGCTGCTGGTACGGAGTCGGGAAGAATGCGCTGCGGCCTTCGGCGATGATGCCGACGAGAACGATCTTCCCCGCAGCAGATTGGACCGGGATGGAGGGCGTGCCGCCTGATTTCAACGTATCGTACGCTTTCAGAAACGATACCACGGGGTACGAGGGAATAACACCAATCGATCCGGCGTAATTGATCCGCGCAACGCCGCGCTCATCGAACGGCAACGTAATCGGATTTGCGCCATGCGCAATGCGGACATCGTTCGGCGTTATCGTTACGTCCGATTTTTTTGCGCCAACCCCGACCCGGAGGAGTTCAAGAGCAAATGCGGGCACGAGCGCTTTTCCTGACCTGATGAAGAGCGGCACGTTGAACCGATCATCGATGTTTGTGTGCCCAACCGCCGAGGCGCCCGCAAGCAATTCGGGGAACGGCAGTTCAACATCGGAGCCGTTGTAATAATTTGCCGCTGTCGCATCGGAGTACGAGAACGAATGAAGCGACTTCTCTATGGTATCTGTGCTTGCCGGAGCGGGTTCATCGCCGAGCGTGCGGAAATATCCGCCAAGGACAACATTCCCTGCCCGCTGCACGACCGATGAAAACAGGTTATCATAATCGCGGTGCTCTTCTTCGCGTTCGGTAAAACCGATATCGAAGCCGACAGCTTTGGCATGGAGCGATTGAAGGACATCAACGACGAGGGCGTAGTAGTTCCGCTTTAAGGGCAGATCGCCGAGGATGCTGATGTCGTCACTATTGAAATAGAGGATGACGACGGAGCTATCGGGCTTGAGGGGACCGCGGACGCGGTATTGGGTAAAGAGGATGGAATGATCGACCGTATCGACGAAACCGGGAAACAGGACGGTGGCAACGAGGCATACCAACGCCAGACCTCCCCCTACAATGATGTATTTCCCGCGTTTGATCATTCCTTGTTGGGCTCTACTTGGTAATATAGAAAGAACACCGGAAGTAGTCCAGAGGTGCCATCGCGCGGAAGGATGGCCTTCAATTAGCTCAGGAACTCTGGGATTTCGCGAAAATGCGCACGGGGAGCACCATCGCGTTCATGCCGTTAAACTGCAGGCGGCGCTGGAATTGCGTGGCGGTTTCGTTGTGGAGCAGGCGCTGGAACCAGCGTTCGCGTTCGAAGACGAGCTTGCCGGCGAAGAAAATCGAATGCGGATATTCTTTGGAAATCTCGAGGCACACCTTTTCGGCCTCGTCGAGCACTTCGGTGCCGACGCCCATCTTGTAGGCTGCTGCAAAACCCAACCGGTTAGCGAGATCGACATATTTCTTCAGCGCATCCTCGGTTTCTTTGATCGATTCATCAACGTCTTCTAATCCCTTAAGCGTGCCGGCATCGATCACATCGATCGAGACGAACAGGAAATTCTTAAAGTTATGCGGGAAGAGCCGCTGGATGGTGAGGAACGAATGGATCCCCAGTCCACCGTACTTATTGACGAGGAGGACCGCTGTTTGGCCATTCTTGTTTATCGATGGGATCTCCTCATGCGTTCCGGTGGGGATGTTTTCCAGGATTTCATCAAGCCGCCCGAGGTAGCCATAGACGCGTTTGTAATGGTTCTTGATCCCGATACAGAACCAGATCAGAATGCCGGTAATGACGAGCGTAATCCATCCGCCGACGGCGAACTTTTCGATCAAACTGACGACAAGAATCGATACGCACAGCACCAAGCCGATGACGTGAATAGAAATATGCCGCCACCAATCGGGATGTTTCGCACGACTTTGAATCCAATAGCGCACCATCCCTGCTTCGGAAAGCGAGAAGGTGAGGAAAACGTTGATCGAGTACATCAATACCAACGTCGAGGTATCGCCGTGCGTAAGATAGAGTGTTGCCAGAGCGGCAAGCGCGATGAGAACCACGCCGTTTTGCATCGTCAACCGGTCAGAGAGCGAAGTGAAGCGGTGCGGCAACCATGAATCGATCGACATGTTCGACATGACGCGGGGCCCATCGATGAACCCTGCTTGCGCAGCTACGAACAACAGGGCCGCCTCCGATGCCAAAATGATAATAATGAAAATCCTGCCGATCGGGATCGTTCCCAAGCTCCATCCCTCCACGAACCGCTCCGCAAGAACCGCGTTCATCGTCTTGCCAGCTTCCGGGGCAACATGGAAGAGCAGATACAGCAGTAGTATGCCGCCCGCCGTGACAGCGAGAGAAATCGCCATGTAGAGCATCGTGCGGCGCGCAGTGGCGATCTTCGGCTCGCGCATGATTTGAATTCCGTTCGAAACCGCCTCGATGCCGGTGTACGTTCCCGCGCCCATCGAATAGGCGTGGAGGAAAATAGCAAACATTCCGCCGAGGCCGAGCAATTTCATATCCTGGCTATATCCCGATGAAATTTGCTCGACCACCGGGTGCGCGTTGAATGCATGCGTTGCGATGCCGCCTACGATCAGTGCAGCGTGGGATACGATGAAGACCATGAAGATGGGCATGAGAACCGTCACCGATTCTTTCACCCCGCGGAGGTTCAGCATCGTCAGCCCGCCAATCACAATGGCTACCACGATCAACTTATACTGGGCATAGTGCTGGGGAAGAAAGCTAAAAACCTGATCGGCACCGCTGGCGATAGAGACCGAAATCGTCAAGACGTAATCAACGAGCAGCGCTGAGCCGGAAACCACCCCGAACTTCGGCCCCAACAATTTGCTGGCCACAACGTAGCCGCCGCCGCCGAATGGAAATTGTTCGATGATGCGCGAGTAGGCGTACGAAATAATAAAGACGGTAAAGGCCGTTGCTGCGGCAAGGCCCAGCGCCAGATAGGTGTGGTTGCCAAGAGCGCGGAACGCTTCATCGGGGCCGTAGGCGGAAGACGACAATCCATCTGCGCCGAGGCCAACCCAGGCGAGAAAAGCGATTAACGAAATTTTGTGGAATACGCCGGGGTCCTTAATGTTGCGCGGAGCACCCAGCAAGGCGCGTTTTACACGAGCGGCGAGTTTGCTTTCGGGAGAATTTTGTAACGGGGGTTCAAGCTCATTGGTATCAAATCCTGCATCCATACTCTAAATACTCAGTTTTTCCACAATTTTCAGGTGAATAGTATAAGAATTTCAGAAGGGAAAACAAAATGAGCCGTTATTGCCGATTGCCAATTGGCGATTGCCAAATTGAGACATCTGAAGAATTATCGATGGTCGTCGTTCCGAATCAACCTTGAGGGGATGTCATGCTGAACGATCCGCCGCGGCGGAGAAGCATCCCCGACGGTGTTGAATAATGAACTCAATCCGTTATTTTGGAACGCAGTAGAGAACTTAAACGTGGGAGATTCTTCGCTTCGCTCAGAATGACATTCATTGATTAAGTTTTCGGATGTCTCAGATTACTTAATCAATTCACGGATTTTTTCCACCACCGGCTTTGATCCGGGAGCATCGAGATTAGAAAGAATGACGACCGTGTAGCCGAGATCGGGATACATATCGAGACGGGCGAATGCACCGGGGATGCCGCCTGCGTGGCCGAGGATTGTTTGTGTACCGTGATGCTCCACGCCGAAGCCGAACGCGTACATGCCAAACGGCGTTGTGACACGGCCGGTGAGAACTGTATCGGTGTAGGCGGGAGTGAGCAGGGTGTTGCCGAAGAGCGCCTCGCGGAATTTCAGCAAGTCGTTGGCGGAAGAATAACCGCCGCCCGCCGGGCCGCCGCGCACCTCGCGGAGATCGGTATTGGGCTTGAGCTCGCCCGGTTTGCCGCCAAAATCGGTGAAGCCGACTGCGACGCTCATACTTTCTGCAGCGGAATCATCCATATAGAACCCGGTGCTGTTCATGCCGGAAGGGATAAAGATGTGCTTTTTCACGTACGAATAATAATCCTCGCCCGATGCTTTCTCGATAATTGCGCCGAGCACGATATATCCTTCGTTGCTGTATTCGTATTTGTCGCCGGGCGAGAACGAGGGGCGGTCGTCTTGGAAAAGCGGCAAATAACTTTGCACCGTGGTCAGTTTCGTCCGCGCGCTGACAAACTTGCCGTTGAAATAATTGCCGAGTCCCGAGGTATGGGTAAGAAGCTGGCGGATAGAGACGCCGTTGGCAACGACAGGATCGGGATAATCGGGGAGGAATTTACTGACGACGTCATCGAAGCTGAGCTTTCCTTGCTGCGCAAGCTGTGCGATCGCCACGGCGGTGAACATTTTATTGAGCGAGCCGATGTTGAACCGCGTATCGACGGTGTTGAGTCGGTTCGTTTTTTTATCGGAGATGCCGTACGCTTTGATGAAGATGACGTTCGCGCCTTTAGCGACCATGACGACACCGGAGAAAGCATCCTCCCCCGTCCTCGAATCAAGAAACTCACCCAGCGGCTTGGCGATCTTGCTTGCATTGCCGGTTGGATCGGTATCCTGACTAAAACATGGAACATGGAATATGGAATATGGAATGAGGAAAAGAAGAACGAAACAGGAGATTTTCTTTGTCATGGGACGAGTTTGGGAGGTGTAGATATATGGAGCAATGTTGGTTCTGGAATGATTAAAAATACGAAATTTTGGGGAGAGATGTTAACTCACCCGTTAATCCCCTCTCTCAAAAACGAGGGGAATCTTGTGTCCCACTAAGGGTGTCATTCCCGCGAAAGCGGGAATCCAGGGTCTTTCGATCGTAGAAAAAGCAACTCACCCCCCTGCCCCCTCTCTCAAGATAGAGGGGGAGGCTTGGACGCGTCGAACTCATCCGCTGCCCCGTCTCTTGTCCGCCGCGGCGGACCAAGAGACGGGGACGGGAGGGGTTGAGTTTTGCGCCGGCTTGACTATCCCCCAGAAAATAATTATGTTTTCCACAATTACAATCATTCAAGTGTATGTCACTCTGAGCACAGCGAAGAGTCTCCCCAGTTTGAGCATTAACTACCAGCGGGGATTCTTCGTGAACGCTCTCGCGTTCGTGCTCAGAATGACAAGATTACCATTAGCGAGGATAATAATAATCTCTCAATAATCGATGAAACCTTCCATTTTCATTCTTTCGGTCATCCTCTTTGCATCAACCTGCCATGCGCAATACCCGTGCGATGGCTCGCTATGGAAATACGTTTACCAGCCGGAGCGGCTTACGATTCTCGATTCGTGCAGAACGGTCACGGGCGTGATCACCAAAAGAATTTGGGTGCCGGATGGCGATGAGCACATAAGCTTGCGGCTCGATCCCGGCCAACCGGGGCTGCTGAACGATTACAATGTGAACAATGAAGACAGCTGCTTAGTGCTGGAAATTATCTGCAGGCATGTGCGTCTCGAACCAAACACGTGGGGTTACTGCAAGGGATGCCCCAACAAGATTGCCATCCCCAAAAAAGGTGCGCATGTGCGCGTGACGGGAACATTCGTCGTTGATACGAAGAAAGATCACGGCTGGCAGGAGATTCATCCGGTGTATAGCATTGAGAAGATCAAGTAAGCCGGGTTAGCGTAGTCCGCCACGGCGGAGTTGGAACCAGATAAAAAATGTCCTCTTTGTTTGCCTTCCCCTCTTTTCGTATATTTAAGGTGTATAGATTGGGACGCTTAGCTCAGCTGGTTCAGAGCACCGCCCTTACAAGGCGGGGGTCGTAGGTTCGAACCCTACAGCGTCCACACTTGCCTCAAGAAACGCGGGCGTGAAGCCCGCGGCTACCAAAGATTTCTCTGTAGCTCTTCACGCTTTAACTTCCATCAGAACAATTTTAAACGAGCGGTGAATTTCGCGGGCGGCGAAGACGATGCCAACGAATACGCCGAGCATCCCGAGCAGGAAGACGGCGAGGGCGAATATTTCCACCGTCCCTTCGGTGGTAAAGAGGTTTAATCCGATGGCGATTGAGGCAAGGACGAACAAACCGACCGATACCTGGAGAGAAAGGATCGAGTTGCGCAGAAGGCTTGCACGCAGGAGCAATTCCTCCGTTTGTTTCCGGACGTTCGCATAACGGATGTTATCGGACGATTCTAATCCGCCCGGCATATCGCCGATGATGCGCCTGAGTTTCCGCATTTCGTCGTTCAGCAGGCGGATCCGGTTGAAGACATTGGAGTACCGGTTTAAGAGGCCGAGGAGGAGGAGGCCGACGGCGGAGATACCCACCGCAGGCGCGAGAATTGCCTGAATGGCTTGTATCGCTGTGACTGTTACGGTTGGCATATCATAATGTACCATTCTCTGCAGCGAATTACCACAGAGGGTGGAGCAGCGCACATCTCGGTAGTATCTCAGTTTAAGAAAAAAGAACGTGGATTCCCGACAAAAACATTCGGGAATGACAGATTATGTTTGATGGTGAGACACCAGCCGCATCCTCCCCGATTTGTATCGAAATCACCCTACTGCCTTACGTATTGTCTTGATTATATCATAGAAAAAGCGTATATTAGAATAGCGGTTGGGAGTGAACGGTGAACAGTTGACAGTTAATGAAAATGTGCGATTGCAATCCGCCAGAAGCGGACGGCATAATAACGCAGAAAACGTGCACCCGCAAGTCTTTCCGGTGAATGAATTTACAGAGGAAACGATCGAAAAGTGATCAAAAACCCCCTATTTTTTTCATACTTTTTCACGCCGAATGTATGGATATTACAGAAGTTACGCATTGAGAAAAAAGATGTTTTTTTAATTATAGAAAATGGAAGATGGAATCCGCCGGAAGCGGAGGAAATGAATGAGTATTTGGGCGATATGTTCCATCTCGATAAAGCGCAGATGGGCATCATCGCCACTGCGGGCTTCTGGACCTACACCACGACAAATGAAAAAAGCCCCGCCATCAAGGATAACGGGGCTTCATTCAAACAAAATTCGATGTAACCTTATTTCGTGAAGGCCATCTTTTTCATATCCGTGAATGAACCTGCGGTGATGCGGTAGAAGTAGATACCGCTTGCATAGTTCGCCGCGTTCCATTGCACAGATTGATACCCCGCCTGACGTTCGGCGTCAACAAGGGTAGCTATCTCCTGGCCAAGCGCATTGTACACCTTTAACGAAACGTGTCCGGCTATAGGAATTGAATACCCGATAACTGTGGAGGGGTTAAACGGATTCGGATAGTTTTGATTCAACGCATAGGTAACAGGTCTGCCGAACGTCTGACCGATCAACCTCTTGCTCTTCGGAACAGTTGCCCCGGGCCAGCTTAGAAATGCAACCGAATCGAGCGGCCGCACGCCGGTGAACACAAGCGAGTCGGCGAACGATACCGTATCGATGGCGCCGTTGAATGCCTGGTCCATGTAGGATAGGGTAATATCGTAAACGGAGAAGAGGCTATCAGGTCCAAAATGATGAACGGCAGTTTTGCCCGTGCCTGTATAATAACCCTCCATCATGGCATCGCTCGCGGCGGCGATCGAATCAAGCGTCAAACCGTTTAGGAGATTGGCGGTCGTATCGTGATAGATCAGGGAACCCAGCCCCCTCGGCGTGATGCCCAACGCACTCGCGGCAAGGTTCACCTTCAGCGCAATCAAATCGGCAAAGAGCTTGCTGTTGTACTTTGTCGGGGGAAGCGACTTGTATGCGCCCATCATTCGCTTGCCGCTAATGAGCGTATCGAAACCATGAGAGGCAGCCGATTGCGTGTCGCCCTTGGTGTACAAGGAAGCTTCGACGTCGGTGTATTTCGCCGCAGTGACCCACGCGTATTGCGTCTTCAAGAGCGACGGCACGCCGATCGTCATGCCCTGCGGGAATCCGCCTTGGGCAAACTCGGCCTGGACTGCGTTGAGCGCATTCGGCATCGGCAAGCGGCCGGTGTTTATAATCTTTTCACAATACATCTCAACTTTCACCCGTCCTAAGAGTGAATCTTTTGTGCCATAGATCCCTTTAACTTTTTCGGGCTTAGGGGCATAGCCGGTCAACGTAAGCGAATCACCATTATTGATCGGCGACGCGAGGGAAAAAGTCCATACCGTGAGTTTGGCGTTTGACGTTGCGGTGAAGATGACATGACCATCTTCGTTGAGTATCTCTATGCGGATATCGTTACCAGTATCGACCGGTGTGGCGAAGGATATAACAAAGCCGGTTGTGCTGTCACCGCCGGCGACGAGGGAAGCGGAAAACTGATATTTATCGGGTTTCTTCGGCACTACGACGCCAACCTTAAGGGCCCATATAGGCCTCTGAAGGTCGCCCGCGGTGAAGGTACGGAAATGCGTACTTGTATCTACTTCACCTGCAGATGCGGAAAACCGGAATGACGCACAAAGCACAACAAGCAACAACCATCGCGAGAAATTTATACCCTTAGGCATGAGGAAACCTTTCAAGTGATGCAAAGTTTTTTAGATTATTTGAGTAAAACGGACCGATCTGAAATTGGTTTACGAATCGGGTCAAGTCTTGACCCAAAGTACGACGTGCGAAAATATTACTAAAGAGCTGGCCGGAGTAGCGATGATGTTGCAGAGGTGATGGCCTACGAAAAGAACTGCACCGATGCCGTTTTCAAAATAATAATTCGCGTGTTAAAGCGCAAGGGGGGCTGTCCTAATGTGGAATAAAGGCACTGGATTGCCCCGTTGCCACTTCAACTGCGTTGACGGAATGCCTCGAATGACAACGGGTTAATGGGAAACCGCGTTACCACCTGCAATAATGAATCTCAATCCATGGCTTTCCCTCAACACATCCCCAATAGAAGTACTTATCATCTGCGGTGGTTCGCCATGTTTCAGAAGCCATTGAAAGTTGCCCATATTGTTTGAAGAGTTTGTCTTCAGGCGCGCTTCCCAAGCGATCCATCGTATCGAGTTTCACCGATGGAATCTGTTTAAGCAAACGATTGTAGTCGTCCGGTGAAACTTCGATAAGTGCGCACGCAGAATGATCGCCATGGAGATCGGGCAATGTGGCATCTTTGAAAATGATCTTCCCCGATGCCGGGTAGGGCACGCGGGTGATATCCCTGAACTCGTTTTCGTAATAAGAATCGGTGGGATAAAGCGCTGTATATGCCTCATAGCCGCAAGAGATTCCAATAAGGAGAATGATTCCAATGGCCAAGGCTTTCTTTCTTGGCCGCATCTGCTTGATATGACTCCAACTCCATTTCCCCAACCGGTAGAGATAATATGGGAGGCAAAGGAAAAGAAAAATGTAAAAGATCACGATCCAAAGGTACGGCGGCTTAGTGATGAGGTAGGCAACAAGTAGAATAACAATGGAAGTGAACGCGATGAAGGACGTTCTTTTCCCGGATGATAACGCCTCCATTCTGAAACTGCCCCGCTTCGACAATCTGGAGAGAACGCGCGAAAGCAGGGCCACGAGAACAAACGCGGCGATGAGGATTTGGAAAGGGATTAAGATATTATGCATTGGTTTGGTTGGGGGACGGAGGAACGTGGAGCATTCCTCAAACATATTCAAATACTTATCCGTTCTTGTCATCCTGAACGCAGTGAAGGATCTCCCACGCCAGAGTATTTGACTGAGGTCGGAGATTCTTCTCCGCCGCGGCGGATCGCTCAGAATGACAGAGCAGTTGTTTCTTCCGATTGCATCATGCCCATCATTGAAATCATCTCCGCCGTCTTTCTTGGCGGAATCAGCGGTCAAAATCGAAAATCCTGAAACACTTGCCACGCATAAATTAATCCAAACACCACGCTCACGGTGCCGGAGAGAAGCCGTACCATATAGTTAAGTTGCTCCGATTTATGCGCGGTCATCACAAACGGTATGCCGATCAACGCGCTCATGATGAACATCCCGCCGACCGAGCCGATGCCGAAGACCGCAATATACACGAGCGCCAGAGTGGGCGAAGGGATCGTCGCAAGCACAATCAGCATCAGCGCGGCGCTGCCCGCCATGCCATGGACCATGCCGATGAAGATCGAGCGCTTTCCTTTGAAGAAACTGCGGATCGCCGAGGATTCGTGGTGGCCTGCTTCCGCAGCAGGCTGCTCCGCCTGCTCATGGATGTGCGGATGGACGTGAAGATGTCCGCCGTGATCATGCGTGTGCGTATGGAATGTTCCGCCCATAAAGAGTTTCCGCAAGACGTTCGCGCCAAGGCCGATGAGCATCAGGGCAACGCAAAATTCCATCGCGGTGGCAATCCGGTCCGGGATTTTCATGCCAATCGCGACCACGATTAAGCCAACGATAAAGAGCGATGCCGT
>DATGFY010000347.1:0-6974 GCA_035308785.1 Bacteroidota bacterium
CTTGCACGCGCAAAGGGAACATTAACCTCACCGATACCGGGTTTCATACCTTCACGCGCGTGACCCGGCTTGGCGGCGGGGCATCGGGCATTCATTGGACTCCCGATGGCAAACGGTTCGTCTTCGATTGGGACGAAAAGATTTTCGCGATGACGCCGTCAACCGGAGAGATCGTCGAAGTCGCACAGCCATCGGTCAAAGAAGCGAACGTCCGCTTCATCGATTTCACTCCCGACGGCAAACGCGCGCTCGTCAGCGAATCAAACGGCGACGGGCTGAAGGAATATATCATCCCCAAGTTCACCGGCAAGGAAGTGACCACCTCGCCGCGTAAGTCCGGGATCGAAACGACGAAGTATTCGCTCGTTTCTCTCGATAGCGGCACTGTTGTTGCGCTGAAACTCCCCGGCGACGGAAAATTTTTCTGGGGCCAAACAGAATTTTCGCCGGATGGCAAGGATATCCTTATTGACCACATCTCGCCCGATCATCACACGCGCGAAATCTACTCCGTCGAGACCGACAGCGGCAAGGCGGAAAAAGTCTATGAGGAAAAAGATGAAACGTGGGTTGAAGACGGCCTGACCGATGTCCACTGGACGCCCGACGGCAAATCGTTCATCGTCGCCTCCGAAAAAGAGGGCTGGAACCATCTCTATAAATACTCGCGCGATGGAAAACACAACGATCGGCTCACCTCCGGCGACTGGGAAATCCATTGGTGGCAGATCGATTCCGCCGGAACGCACATTTATTTCCAGGCAAATAAAGACGATCACGCGCAGTGGCAGTTATACGTTCTGGATCTTGCGACGAACGCTATCCGTCGCCTCTCGACGCGGACGGGCAGCTACGAGAACCCGCAGCTTTCCAAACGCGCATCGTTTATCGTCGCCACCTATTCCGATTTCGGCAAGCTGCCGGAGATTGAAGAGGTCTCAACCGGATCGACTGCCGGCGATGTACAACTGACCCACACCCAACCGAAAGAATTTCAAAGCGTCGCGTGGACGATTCCGGAAATCGTGAAGTTTAAGGCAACAGATGGGACTCAAGTTCCCGCGATGATCTACAAGCCGGCGAATTTCGATCACGCGAAGAAGTATCCAGTCGTGGTATTCGTTCACGGCGCGGGATATTTACAAAATGTGTACCGCGGGTGGAGCTATTATTACCGCGAGTATATGTTCAATCACCGCCTGGCGCAGGAAGGATACGTGGTGTTCGAAGTCGATTACCGCGGCAGCGCGGGGTACGGGCGCAAGTTCCGCAACGATGTCTATATGCACCTCGGCGGAAAAGACTTGCAGGATGAACTCGACGGCCTCGATTATCTCAATTCTCTCGGTTACATCGATACCGCGCGGGTGGGATTGTACGGCGGCAGCTACGGCGGATTTATGACGCTGATGGGGCTGTTCTGCTCGCAGAAATATGCATGCGGCGCTGCGCTCCGCGCAGTTGCAAGCTGGGAAAATTATTACGATCATAATGCATGGTACACCGAAGCGCGCCTTGGCAAGCCCGAAGACCACGCCGAGGCCTATAAGATCAGTTCCCCTATCACCTATGCCGATAGTTTGAAGAAACCGCTTTTGATCCTGCACGGCATGGTGGATGACAATGTGTATTTCCAGGACGCAGTGCAATTGATCGCCAAACTGCAAAAATCGCACAAGAAATTCGAAACAATGGTCTATCCCGATGAGTCGCATTCGTTCACGCAGCCCGATAGCTGGTACGACGAGTATTCGCGCATCGAAGAATTTTTTAACCGGTACTTGAAACCCTAATGGCATACATCGTTACCGCCCGGAAGTGGCGGCCGCTGCGTTTCGAAGACGTTGTCGGCCAGGAACACGTTACCAAAACGCTCAAGAACGCGATTGCCGCTGACCGGCTTTCGCACGCCTATATTTTCAGCGGACCGCGCGGTGTCGGCAAGACCACCACTGCGCGCATCCTTGCCAAAGCGGTGAACTGCCTCCATCCGGTCGATGCGAATCCCGACAACAAGTGCGCGATCTGCGAAGAGATCACTGCAGGGCGCAGTCTGAATGTAATCGAGATCGACGGTGCATCGAATCGAAGTATCGACGACATTCGCAACGTCCGCGAAGCAGTCCGCTATGCACCTTCTTCGGGCAAGAAAAAGATCTACATTATCGATGAAGCGCACATGCTCACGAAAGAGGCATGGAATGCGCTCCTCAAGACGCTCGAAGAACCGCCGCCGCATATCCTCTTTATTTTTGCGACGACCGAACTCCAGAAAATCCAGGCAACAATCCTTTCGCGCTGCCAGCGGTTCGAATTCCGCCGCAACACCGTCGATGAAATCGCCTCGCACCTCCTCCACATTGCGGGGGAAGAAAAAATCAAACTTTCGCCGGATGCCGCCGCTCTCATCGGCAAAAAAGCGGATGGCTCGATGCGCGACGGGCAGAGCATCTTCGATCAGATCGTTGCATTCTCGGGTGATTCCGTCGATGCCGATAAAGTGGCCGAGGTGCTCAATGTCGTCGATCAGGAATTATTTTTCCGCGCCACCGATGCGATCAAAGCGAAAGATTCGAAGGCGTGCCTGTTATTGGTCGATGAGATCATCGGCAAGGGGTACGATGTGCGCGAGTTCCTTCAGGGATTGAACGAACATTTCCGCAACTTCCTCGTCGCCCAGGCGACCGGCAATGCAAAACTGATCGAAACCTCCGAGCCCTACAAGAAGCGGTACGAAGAGGAAGCAAAATCGTTCTCCGAAAATCTCCTTCTTCGCTGCATCAATCTTGTGAATGAGACCGATCTTGCGGTAAAGTTCAGCCAGCAGCCGCGCTTCAAACTCGAGATCGGCATGTTGCTCCTCATCAAGCTCGATGAAACAGTCAATGTCACCGATATCCTCCGCCAGCTTGAGGAGCTAAAAAAAAAGGTTGACTCCGCCCCGCGTCCCGATCCCAACCAGCAAGCGCTGTTCCCCGCGAGCAGCCCAGGCCGCACCGACGTCCGCGGCAGCGTAAAAGCATCCCCGCCATCGCTCCGCGTGAGCCAGATCGTCTCTTCGCCGTCGCTGAGGGAATCGCAGAACTCCTCGTACGCAAAGTCTCCCACGATCTCTCTCGGCACGGAACCCGCATCGCCATCTTCTTCTCACACTCCGGTTCTACCGCAGATCTCGTTATCGTTCGAAGAGATTACGGCGCGATGGCCGGCATTCATCGAAGAAGCGCGCGCGCAGAAAGCAATGGTCGGCGCAGTGCTCGGAGAATCCAAACTTGTCGATCTCAGTTCCAACACCGTGCGCCTCGCCTGCCCCGACGACTTTCATCTCGATTCGCTCAAGCGCAACCGGGACTTCCTCTTAGGACTCGCGCAAAAAGTCTATGGCACTCGTATCCGCCTCGAGGGTTTCATCGGTGAGGGGCCGGCGGCTACAGAAGGTACGAATTCCGCATCAGGCCAACCCTCCGCATCGGATACCGTGCTCCAACATCCTGTCGTACAGGCATTGGTACGAGAGTTTGGGGCGAAGCAAGTAGATCGGTAAAGCAGTGGTTTGTGGCCGGTGATCAGTAATTATCCCCTTCCAGACAGCTTTTTTTCCTCGATTATTGCACTAACCTTGTGATTCAGATTGTTGCATTTCTCCCCCTATTTTTCGTAATTGAATATTAGTATTTCAATTTTTGTTGGAATTTGGCACTTGGAACTTGGAATTTCGCTTTAGAAATATCGCAATTGCAGCCCTTTCTGTAATCCTCCTCGCTGGAAATGCTCTTTCGCAGTCCGTCGCAAAGTACGCCGGAGAGTTTCTCTCGATAGGTGTGGGGGGACGCGCATTGGGATTAGGCGGAGCATACGCCGCTCTTGCCAACGATGTCACCGCCGGCTACTGGAATCCCGCAGGCCTTTCGCAGATCAATTATCCGCAGTTCACGCTGATGCACGATGAACGCTTCGCGGGACTTATTAATTACGATTACGGCGCAGCGGCGATACCGGTCGGCACAAACTCGAGTCTCGGATTCAGCGTCATCCGTATGGGCGTGGACAACATCGCCAACACATCGAATGCGGGAGTCGATGTCAACGGCAACGCGCTTCCGCCGGGACAACTCGGCAACCTCGATCATATCGATTCGAGCAAGGTCACTTACTTCAACGACGCCGATTGGGCGTTCTTTATTTCGTACGCCAAGAAAACATCCGATGAGTTTTCGTACGGCGCAAATGTGAAGATCATCCGCCGCCAGCTTGGCGATGCATCCGCGACAGGGATCGGGTTCGATCTCGGCGCGCAGTACCGCCTCTCCGATCGCCTCGCCCTCGGCGCAAATTTTCAGGATATTACTACAACGCTTGTTGCGTGGAGCACCGGCACCAACGAACTCATCTCGCCTACGCTTAAGCTCGGCTCAGCTTATTTTATCGATGCATTCGGCGGACGCATCGCTCCTGCATTCGACGTCGATTTGCGCGGCGAGAACCGCGAAACCGCTTCCAACTATCACGTCGGCGCGATCAGCATGGATTTTCACACCGGCCTTGAGTACGATATCCACGATGCCGTTGCACTCCGCACCGGGTGGAGCGATATCGGATCGCTGAATCTCGGCGCAGGCGTCCATCTTCCCAAGTTCGATATCGATTACTCCTTTGCCAAGTTCGACGGCACGGAAAATCTCGGCAACACCCACCGCATTTCTCTTACGTTTACATTTCAGGCAGAGCAGTTTGCGCGAACGGGTGTGCAGTAGCAACCATCGGCGGCCAGTCCGTCCTTCTTAATTCTGCTCCCTTGAACGAAAAGACGCTGGATTCCCGCCAGAAGCATGCGGGAATGACACCGAAAGGCATAGAGGCACCCTTGCACGGCAATTTCAATTTGATATTTCAGAATTGGATTTTTGTTGGAATTTGGTGCTTGGTTATTGGTTATTTCGTCACCGGTTGTTCGTCGAGCGCCCCTCCCTACCCCGCAGATTACCCTCTTACGACCGATGTGTTCCACTCGCGGCAAAATTTATGCACTGGCAGGATACCACAAGGGTGGTTTTCGGCCGCTGAAGACACCCTCGCCCCATCGCTTCTTGGTTGGATTGTGAAGCAGGATTATTCAAGTTCGCTCACACTAAAGGAATTGCACATCGATCGCATCACCGCAAAGCGTATCGACAAGGAAGGATTGAAACTTCTGGCAAACATCAGCATGGCGTTCGAGCCCGAAGGGCAAGGTGCGGGAACTGTAAGCGTACAGCCAAAGGAGTTTTCGATTGCCGGAAGAGATTACTGCGGATATGAACTGACAACAGGAACAGACTGCAAACGGATCGTGGTTTTCTACGCTAAAGGAAGGTATTACGAATCGATCGCCGCGCCGCTTAAGGGCATAGGATCAGAGGACAGTGCAAAAATATTTTCAGCGCAGGAGGTGTTCTTGGCGGGGTTGGCGTTTTAGAAACTCACACTCCATCTTCGCCCTAGCACCTACTTGCCCGCCGTCCGTTTGGCAGGGCACCTAACACTCCCTACTAAACTCGTCGAACCTTTCAGCAGTAACTAAGCTACTTCGATCGTAAGACGAACACCCCGTTCCAATCGTTGGGCGGAGGCGACATTTGGTACAACCGGGAGCGTTCGATGTAGATCTGCGCAGGATAATCATCCGGTATTAACTTCATTCCTTTTTCGAATCCCGCAATCGCTTTCTCGAACTCCCGTTTGCGATAGAGCACCAACGATTCGGCATAAATGCCGAGAAATTCCTGCAAGTTTTCCGGGGTTCCATCGCTGGTCAAGCCCAGGAGCTCATACACCGTCACCGGCTCCGTCTTGCCGACGACCTGGATCATGTCGAGCTCGCGGGCGACCACTTCCTTTTCGACGTGTTTATACGTGGTCTGACCTATCATGATTTTCGACTTGTATTGTTTGTTTGCCCCTTCGAGACGCGATGCTAGGTTCACGCTGTCACCGATGACAGTGTAATCGAACCTGCCTGCGCCGCCCATGTTGCCCACGAGCACTTCACCGGTATTCAATCCGATGCGCGCCGCAATGTCGGGCTTGCCCTCGGCCTTCCACCGTTCGCGGATCCGCACCAGCTCCGCCTGCATTTCCAGCGATGCCTGGCACGCCCTGAGGGCGTGATCAGGCTGATCGATGGGCGCACCCCAGAACGCCATCACCGCATCCCCTTCGAACTTATCCAGCGTGCCTTCGTTATCGAAAATAATGTGCGTCATTGCGCTGAGGTATTCGTTAAGCAGCGATACCAATCCTTCCGGCTGCAGCTTTTCTGAAATGCTCGTGAACCCGACGATGTCGCTGAAGAATATCGTCAGCTCCTTGCGCTGGCCGCCCAACCGCAAACGTTCCGGATGCTCCACCAACTCGTTCACCACGTGCGGGTTCAGGTATTGTGTAAACATCCCCTTGATGAGGGCTTTCTGCTTCCGCTCGACGATGTAATTATGCACCGTCGCGCCAAGATACCCGAACACGATCGCAAGGCTCGGCCCGCTCACCAAGGCGACGTAATTAGCGTTGTTAAACAATTTTATCGTGCATGCCGCAATCCCGGTAAGCTCCAGAAGCACAAACCCGGCGCTCAATACTTCGCTTGCGGCCTGGAATCGGAATTTGATCGTCTTGAACTTCGTTACCGCCAGCGAGGTGACAGCGGAGAAAAAGAAAATCGCAAGAATATCGACCCACGCCGGTTCCCGATACAGAAAATTATTATCGAGCACTTGCTGGATCATGTTCGCATGGACTTCCACTCCATACATCAGGTTATCGCCCGATTGTTTTCCCTGCCCGATCGGCACCGTGAACAAATCGTGGTCTTCCGGCATGCGCGATCCGATGAGGACGATCTTGTTCTTGAAAAATCCGCTCTGCAAGTATCCGATATCGGGATCGTCGAACAAATTCACCTGTTCACCCGTGCTTGCCTCGTCCGTTGTGGTGAACGA
>DATGFY010000348.1:0-9048 GCA_035308785.1 Bacteroidota bacterium
GGTCGGAGATTCGGTTGAAGACGTTCCAGGATTTACACGATGGGCATTCAGCATAGAAGTTCTCGTAGCCCGGTTCCTTTCTTATAGCCGTTGGAATTGGTTGCATCTAGATCGCCTTCACGATCAGAACTTGTTTGAAAAAGGATAACCCATGCGCCCACCCATTCGGAGGATATCGCCCAGGATAAAAAAAGAAGATGAGAATAGATATTTCATAAGGTCAGCGCCGCTCGAACTCTATGCCGTAATATACATAAATCCGAACCAAACACAATGGCATATTATATATATCGCGGATTTAAAAAAGCCACTTACTCACTATGTCATATCATCCATTACGCGATAATAAATATAACGCAATATGTTTGCTTTTGAGTTATGATATATCTATATTTGTAGACACACAAATTACGACAAACTCAACTTATAAATGGAGCTATCACATGAAAGACAACGAATTAGCTAAGAAGCTTGAATCAATCCGAAATTCCTTCAAAACGGGTATCGATGAACTCGATAGCTTAATCGCCAAAATTGCTGGAAGCTCTGCACCCAAAGAGATTTCGAAGACTATTGAACTAATGAAAATCGTGGGTGCGAACGAGAACGGTCTGCCAAAATCGAGATTTCACGAAGAAGCGAAAAAACTGGGTTACGATGTGCGCGGTCTTGCGGGGTTCTTTAAGGGAGCAAACAAGTCCATAACATATATTCCAGTCAATGGTGAAGACCGCGCGTTCTTGACCAAACAGGGCCGGGCCTGGCTGGATGGGATATAAGAGCACCAAAGATCTGCCCTCGCACAGGAGAAGAACAAAAACTGCCTACGGATGAAGCTGGCTAGCATCGGCAATGCGATAAAATATGTAAATTACCCAAAGCGGATGATTCGGAAGGCCATCCATTTTCTCAAACATATAACTGGCGACTGTCGCGAAGGATTGCGTGTTCCATCAAACCTCTAACGCCTCGGCTTTTTTCTTCGACATCCTCACCCGCTCATTATGATCGAGATACTTCTTTCGCAGCCGCAGCGATTGCGGCGTGATCTCGATATACTCATCTTGCGCAATCCATTCAATTGCCTGCTCGAGTGAATGGATGAGCGGCGGTTCAAGCCGTATCGCTTCATCCGCGCCGCTCGCGCGCATATTCGAAAGTTGCTTGGTCTTGCACACGTTCACGATGATATCCTCATCGCGCGCATTCTCGCCGACGACCATCCCGCGATACACTTTCGTCTGCGGTGCAATGAAAAACGTGATGCGTTCTTGCAGTTTGAACATCGCGTATCCCGTCGCGGTTCCGTCTTCAAGCTGTACTACCGCACCCTTATGGCGCGTTGAAAGATCGCCCTTGTACGGCTCATAACCGTGGAAATTATGATGCAGTATGCCAGTTCCCTTCGTATCGGTCATGAATTCCGAACGGAACCCAAGCAGCCCGCGCGCCGGTACGATAAATTCCAACCGCGTGTTGCCTTGCACCTGGATCATATTTTTCATGATGCCCTTTCGCGAGCCGAGATTTTCGATCATTATCCCTGCATGCTCATCGGGGACATCGATAATAACATGTTCCATCGGTTCGCAGAGAACGTCGTCGAGGCGTTTGTAAATTACTTCCGGCGCCGAAACCTGAAACTCAAATCCTTCACGCCGCATCGTTTCGATGAGAATTGCAAGATGCAGCTCGCCGCGTCCGCTAACCTTGAACACGTCCGGACTTTCGGTTAACTCTACGCGCAAGCTCACATTCGAACGCAACTCTTTTGCCAGCCGCTCACCCAAATGCCGCGTCGTAACATACTTTCCTTCTAATCCGGCAAACGGAGAATTGTTGACGACAAAATTCATCGAAAGCGTCGGCTCTTCAATAGTAACAAACGGAAGGGGGGTCGGATCCGCAGCATCCGCAACCGTCTCGCCAATATCCACGTCTTCCATTCCTGCCAGCGCAATGATATCCCCCGCCTGTGCGTGCTCGATTTCGATCCTCTTCAGTCCGTCAAAGGAATAAATCTTCGTCACGCGTGCGTCGTCGATCTTTGCGTTCCGGTGAATGACCTTCATCGGCGAGCCGAGCCGGATAATGCCCGCCTCGATTCTCCCGATGCCAAGCCGTCCCAGGTATTCGCTGTAATCGATCGTGGTCACCAGCATCTTAAACGGTTTCGTGGGATCGCCGGGGGGCGCCGGAATCTTGTTCACGATTGCTTCGAACAACGGCTCTAAGTTCACGCCTTCTTGTTCGAGTTCATTTTTTGCTATTCCAAGTTTCGCAATGCAATAGATGGCCGGAAAATCCAACTGCTGCTCGTTCGCGCCCAACGACAAAAACAGTTCGAACACTTCATCGAGCACCACATGCGGTCGCGCATCTTTGCGGTCGATTTTATTGATGACAACGATCGGTTGAAGGTTCAATTCAAGCGATTTCTTTAACACGAATTTCGTTCCGGGCAGCGGTCCTTCCGCCGCATCAACGAGCAGCAGAACGCCGTTCACCATCTTGAGTGTGCGTTCGACTTCGCCGGCAAAATCCGCGTGCCCCGGCGTATCGATGATGTTGATCTTAATATCATCTTTGCCTTTGCGCCGGTATGTTACCGCGGTGTTCTTCGCGAGAATCGTAATCCCGCGTTCGCGCTCGAGGTCGTTCGAATCCATCACGCGCTTTACCAATTCCTGGTTCTCGCGGAATGTGCCCGTCTGCCGCAGCATGTGATCGACCAGCGTTGTCTTGCCATGATCGACGTGCGCAATAATTGCAATGTTTCGTATGTTCTTCTGTTCAGTCATTAAAATCAGGTGTTAGGTGCTTGGTGCTAGGAGTTAGGTAAATATTTCTAAATAGTCACTTATTTTGTTCGCTCGCTGCGGATGCGTATAAGCGATTGTTCAAGGCCGGACAACATCTTCCCGCATTCTTCGTAGCGCATACGGATTGATTCATATAAATCCTTGGGGAGATATCCTTTTCGATGGGCCACATCCAGGTGGTGGTCCGTCTCACGGAGTTCGCCTTGGGCGCGATTCAATCCCTCAAGGTAGATATTAAGGTGCTTGCTATTCCATCCTTCGGCCAGATTGGCCGGAATTGAATTTGACGACCGACGCAATTGTGATCCAAGCTCATACATCTCGTGTTTCGGAAACTTAAGCGTCAACTCGTTGACTTCAAGGTGAAGAGCAAAAAGGTGCTGATAAACCTTCAGATCTCGAAAACTCTTAATCGTCGTTTTTTCCCTAGCACCTATCACCGAGCACCTAGCACCTTCGTTAGTGAGACCATCTCCCTCACCGCCTGCTCCAAGCCAACCGATACCGCCCGGACGATAATCGCATGTCCTATGCTGACCTCTTGAATCTCTTTAATCTCTCGTATCGGCGCAAAATTCTCATAATCCAGTCCATGACCGGCATTTACGCCTAAACCCAAGCCATGTGCGAACTTAGCAATGGATGCAATTCGATTGAACTGTTTTTTCCGTTGCGCCGCAGTCGTTGCATCTGCATATTCGCCGGTGTGAATCTCGATCATATCTGCGCAGATCTCTTTGGTGGCCTCAACTTGATCGTTCTCCGGATCGACGAATAAACTTACTTCAATTCCTTTATCATGTAACCGCGCAACTGCGTCCTTCAACGGTTTGCGATGCTTTATCACGTCGAGACCGCCTTCGGTCGTAAGTTCCTGGCGTCGCTCAGGCACAAATGTCGCGAGCTCCGGTTTGATGCGCTGTGCAATTGCCACAATCTCTTTTGTTGCGGCCATCTCTAAATCCAATTTCGTTGTAATCGATTTGCACAGCCGCTGCAAATCATTGTCACGGATATGCCTGCGGTCTTCGCGCAAATGGCAAACGATCCCATCCGCTCCCGCCCGCTCTGCAATCGCTGCCGCCTCAACCGGATCCGGCACCGCTCCCCCGCGCGCATTCCTCAGCGTCGCAATATGATCTATGTTTATTGATAATTTCATAACAATCTCTCACTTGATCCTATCATCCTGAGCGAAGCGAAGGATCTCCCACGGTCATCTTATCCTCTAAGCGCGGAGATTCTTCGCTTCGCTCAGAATGACAAACTCCTTCTTTATGGCTCTAACGAAGCAATCCCGTTGTCAGTCTGCAAGCCCTTGACCACCCCATCAGAAAAATCACCGTAATCAAGTGAATCAAGGTTATGGTTCAGAGTCGTTTTCTAATCACAAACTGAAACTTCTCCGGCGTCTTGCGCAGCACCTTCACCTCTGGCGGCGCGCTCAAAATCGGCTGTACAATCCCGCTGCTGTCTTGGGTGAGGGTCGGATACTCTACCATCGCGCGAAAATCCCCCGAACTCAGTTTCGCCAGTTGATCGATTCCCCCGCGTACGATAATATCCATCTTCGGCGGAATAAAAATCACTTCTCTGCCCGCCGGTGCGCCAATCACCGATACGGGAACTCCGGAGATTGTCCGTTCTGCAACGTGCTCAATATCGACTTTTACATTCGTCGTTGTTGGCGCAAGGTCAACCGAGAATGTCTGCGGCGTTTCCAACGCGATCTCCTCCGAAATCGGCGCATGCCGGTCGTCGAACTTCCGCGATTCCGTCGGCCATTCTTCCACCGTGTCGATCAACGATTTCGATCCCGATATCTCTACGCTGTCCGGCTGCAACTGAACCGATCCGATCTGTCCGTATCCGTCTCTGTTCGTAATGACCAGATGCGGAACAATCGGTACCCGCTTTTCGATATACGCATCGAGCGCCAGCGCGATGCTGTCCGGCCGAGCGTTTTCTACCTGAACGCCCGACGGCAGCTTCACATGCTCCGGCAATTCTTTGGTTGTCACGACGTATAGCTCCTGCCCGATCGAAGACCCGTCGATATAATATTTCACGTTCGGCGAAAGGTACACGCTCGCAATTTGCCACCCCGTCCCGTGGAACCACACCGTTAGGTATTTCGGCACCGGATACCGCAGCGCCTGCCCGTCTTTCATGTTCTCCAGCACCACGGGAATTTCTTTGATGACCGTGTACTCATAATTCATATTGATGGAGATCCACATCAGGAAGGCGAAGATCACCGAGGCGATGATGATATGATATCGCTTGTTTCGCACCGTTTTTCAGGTATTCCAAATGCCTATAGTCTGTTAATATACGGAAAAATTTCGGCTTCTCGAAGGCCGCTACGCCAGAGCCGCTACAATAGCGCCCCTCCCTTCGCCACGGGCGAATTAAGGGGGGATGGGGAGAGTTCTCGCGAGGAAGGCACCACCGAAGGAGGATCACCACCCACTCCCCGACGTGTCATTCCCGCATGCATCTGGCGGGAATCCAGCGCCTTTTCTCTTAGGATTATTTGCACTTAGAGTTCTGTAAACACCGCAACAATCGAGGCAAGGAAAATATTTTTTCATTTTGTAAATTTTTCTCTTGCTTTTTTCCTTAAGGAAGTGTATATACTTGGTAGAGGGATGGAGTTGATCTCCCTCAACACGTAGCGGCGCAATTCTCTGCGTCCACCCCGAGTTGCCTATTGAAAATCTCAAGGGCACGTTAAAGGTTTAAAAACCTTTCGTGCCCTTTTTTATTTTCTCAACCTATGCCCAAACGCCAAACAATCGAACGAAAGAAAATCGTTACGACGAAGGCAGAGCCCTCGCGCTTTGCCGATCCATCGAATCTTCGCGCCCTCCTGGATGAACAAGCGCCGATTCTTAACGATTACATCCGCCAGTACGTCGGCACCGCAATGCCTGCGCCCACGCCGCTCTCCGGCGTTTTTCTCAACAAAGACCGCGTCTGGGCAACGCAAGTCTATATGGAGCTTTATGGCTACGACCTCTACGACGAAGTCGAACGCGATCCGCACGTCTCCGCCATCATGGGTCAGCGCAAACTTACGTGCGCGGGCCTGGATTACCGTATTGTCCCATCGAGCAACTCTTCGCGCGATGCAAACATCGCCGCCTTTATCGATCAATCGTTCGATCAGCTCACCGGCGTTAGCCGCGTTTTCCTCGAACTTCTCGATGCGATCGGGAAGGGATTCTCCGTCTCCGAAATTCTCTGGTCCATCGATCCATCGGGGGCAATCGTCCCTGCCGAAAGATCTCGACGCTATCAGCGATCTTGTAAGTCAATGCATATTGGAGGGACGCTAACATGGATGTGATGAGCACAATGCCTGTCATGCTGAACACGAACGCGAAAGCGTTAATGAAGCATCTCCCACGTACAAGGGTCTAGGGAAGCCTGCCAAGAGAATCTGCTCTTTCTATTGACTGTATGCGGAGATTCTTCTCCGCCGCGGCGGATCGCTCAGAATGACAACCGTGAAAGGTATGTTGGACTGAATTCGAAAGCGTCTATAAAGAATCTCCGACGATTGTCTTAACACCCATATTCGAAAATCTAAAATCGAAAATAGTATGTCTCCCATTAAAGTAGAACTGCACGGAAACGAATACACGCTGCGCTTCCCCAACCTTGCGCGTGTCAAGCAGGTGCAAAACATTCTTAGCGTCGATATCATCGCCGACGCGAAGAAGATCGACTCCGATTTCTGGTACCTCACGCGCAATCTCGAAACGCAGGAGCAGACCGCCGACCTCCTCAAAGCAATTATTGCCGAACCGGTCGGGCCGGAGGTGCTTGAGACAATCACTGAAGTCGAGATCATCGCACTGCTCAATGCTTTTTTTTTGAGGGCAATGCGGTTCGCGCTGAATCTCACCGGCGATTTGCAAGCTTTCAGCGATACGCTGCGCGCAGCAACGACGAGCCCGCCCCCCGCGGCTTCTGGCTCGATATCGCCGTCTTCGGCGCCGGCCAAGGAAAGCTAGACGCAGTCCGGTGGATTTGGGACCACTGCACCCTCGCCGATCTCTTTTGGCTCGGCGATATGCGCAAGTTCCAGAATTATTGCTTCGAGAAGGATGCTAAGGAGCGGGAGAGAAGGTAGGGGCGAGAAGTGTACAGCTATTTCTTGTCATCGCCAGATTTAATAAATGCCCACTGACTCTCGAATGTGGCAAGGGGAATAATGTAACAATCGTCGGTCTTTAGAGTCTTGGAGTTCTTTGTAATGTGTTTACGGATCACATAGAGAACGCAGGTATCATCCATATGGAGGGAGGAATCCTTGAAATGAAGAAGGTATGTCCATTCCTGATTCCGCGGATCGCCGGGGTGGTGCTTTAGCATGGCAGCCGTTAACCGTCCGACTCCGTGGTAGATTTCGAGCAAATCATCGCCCGTACCAATCTCTTCAATCTCAATCTTCTGGCCGGTGTGGAGATTAGAATAGCGATCCCTTTTTTGAGGATGATGTTGGGCGTAACATCGAACCGCCGAGCAAACTAAAATCAAAACAATCAGAGTCGATCTCATGATCTCTTGCCAAACAGGGGTAATAGGAAAGAATTCATATATGGAAAATTATACATTTTTGTTAGGTTAAAATCAAATGGGAGATACTTCAGTAAAAATAAATCTCGAGGTGAATGGCGGCGAAGCCTTAAGCCAGCTTCGAAATCATCTGGAATCCATCACCTCGCTGACCGCACTCAATCGGCAACAGCAAAAGGAATTCATTGCCGATCAAACAAAGGCAGCAAGGGAGCCGCTCCCCATTGAAACGCTGCTGACGGATAGGATTCTTGCCGCGAAATCCAACATTGACATTCTAAAAGAAGCATGGAATGATTCGAAAAAAATTAGTCAACCATTGGGAAGCGGAATTTCTCTTGTAAGCGCCGACCCTGCGTTGGGCAAGATGGTGCAATACTCCACCCAGGCAATACTATCTTCGGTCGAATCACTTGAGCTGTTTAACCAGAAAGCAAAAGCGATCGTTCGGACAAAGCTGTATGAGCTCGAGAAGTCAGAAGATTCTTTGGCCCCCGAAGAGTTGCTCGGTAAGATTGCCGAGGTGCGACAGAAATACGCCCAAACCCCGGACGCTTTTGGTGCCGACAAGAAGGCGCTTGCCTTATTTCTTTCAGATTTGGAGTTCAAATTCAGAGATTATGAAGAAAATAAATTACCCGGCGATGGAAGATCAACATCAACAATTACGAATTCTGAAGACGGGAACCGGAAAGTTGAAAGCTCTTCACAGCGAATTGCTTCGCCCGTCACCCTCCAACCCTCCGGGTTCAATTCGCTGCCAACCCCGGGAATACAAACGGTGGGCATGCAGCACGCGAACGAATTGCAAAGCCCCAATGCTCCCACGTCGGGGCAGCAAAATCAAATGGCGACGGCAACCGCCACTCTCCAATCGTGGGGCCCGCTGGTGCAATCGCTTCAAAGCGGCTTTTCGGCGATCAACACGGATTTTGCAAGCTGGTCTCAACGCATCATTGGTACCCGTAGCGTGTTCCAGCAATTTGTTTCCGGTGTCATTGAGGGGCTTGTGAAAATCGGCGAGCAGTTGGCTGAAGATGCGGCCATCGCTGGCATATTGACGCTCATTACCGGTGGAGCGGGAGGCGGGTTCAGCGGTATCTTCAGCGCCCTTAGCGGCATGCATTTCGCAGACGGCGGCGTTATCGGAGAACCTGTCGTCGGTTTCGGCACGCAGACAGGCAGAAGTTACCTGATGGGCGAAGCAGGACCCGAGCGCATCTCGCCCCTGACAAGCTTTAACAGCGGAGGCGGAGGTCGGATGGTGGTTGAAGTGCGCGGCCAAAGCGTTGTCCGCGGTCAGGATCTGTACCATGCATGGACTCAGGCGCAAATCCACGATAACAAATTGGTGAGCTGATGTCGATCTGGAATTTTCCGCCGGTAACTTTTCCCGCGGGTACGCTAAAGACCACCGTTTATAATTCGGACGGGCAGTCCACCGTCTTTAATGAATCGGGCGATTGGCTGCTGAATATCAGCCCGCTCGTGGAATCGGTTGAACGCTCCGGCGCAGGATGCGAGCTGCGCACCGATGAGATCACCTTAGAAATGTATGATCGTGGCAACCTGTTCCGCCAACACATCTTTACATCGCAAGCGTATTGTTTGCTTCTGCTCAACGTCGGCGGCACCGATT
>DATGFY010000349.1:0-2373 GCA_035308785.1 Bacteroidota bacterium
AGAATCCGAAGATATTCAATCCGACCCATGCAGCGAGCAACGCGATGAATACGAAAATAAACGGCCAGCTTCCGGAGATCCTCGCAAAGATCGCCGCAAACTGATCTCCGAGCGTCATGTGCTGCTCGATTTCCTCGTTCACATTGCGCGTAGTGCTGTGCTCCATCATTTCGTTGGTGGCGCGCAGTCGCGACGCGATGATTTCCATCATTTTGATCGTCACTTCAGGGCGCGAACGGAGGAACTCAAGAAAATCGTCGCGCGTCATTTCCAGCAGTTGCGTCTCCCGTATCGCCTTTGCCGATGCGCTCCGCGGAGATCCGTCGAGCAGTGCAAGCTCGCCAAGGAAATCGCCCGATGCGAGATTGGTGAGGACCGCCTCCTGATTATCTTTGGTCCAGACGGTTATGGCCACTTCTCCGTCTTTCACAATGAACATCGAGTGGGCGCGGTCGCCTTTCTTGAAGACAAGCTGCCCCGCGTTCCGCTTCAACGGCTTCCATAACTGGCGAAGGCGATTGAGATCGTCTTCCTCCAGCGAAGCGAACAGGGAAATATTTTTTAAGAACCCGGTATCGACCATTGTATTATTTGTGCTGCTCTCACAATGAATGCCGAAAATACACCAATCCCCCATCGGAACCGGTTCTTCCGGCCCCAACGCAGGGATTCATTAAACAAAGATACCAAATTAAATCGTTATCATCCACTCGATTTAACGACCGAGCATTGCATTGATACGGGCAATCATACCTGCCACAAACCTAAACGATTTCACCAATGCATCCCCGGTCACCTGATCGGATTTGTCTCCCGGAGTGTGCATCACTCGAAGAACCAATGGAGCATCTTGCGGATTCTTCGGTTCGCGGAACCCATCGGCAACCCATTTCGAAAGCCGACGCCCGTCGCCTGCAGGCACGACCGAAACGGAGATAGCAGATATGTGCGCGTTTACAAACGAGAGGTAGTCCGATTCCGGATAGTCGGCGCTTTCGTAATACGCATAGCCCAAACTGTCCCGGGTCGCGCGGAGCGCCGCGAGCAGAAGAGAATCCGCCGGCTGTCCGGTCGGCCCCGCAAATATTTCCGATCCCGTCCCCTCGACATCGAGATTAATCATCTCCGCGATTCCGGCATTTCGATTCCTCCGTACATACACCGCAGATCCGATCAGCCCCGGCTCTTCAAGATCGAAAAAACAACAGACGATGCGATGCTTGACCGCAACTGACTTCAAGCGTTCGATCAATTCAAGAAGCACTGCCACGCCGCTCCCGTTGTCGTTCGCCCCCGGCGATTGGAACACCGCGTCGAGGTGCGCGCCGACGACAATCTCCGGCTTCCCCTTTCCAATATTCACCAGAATATTTTCGCCGGAATATTTCTTGTTTTTGCCTCCATCCAACAAGGTCGTATCGAACGGCATCGCAGAGCTCCACACCCCGATCGCACCGAGCTGCTCCCGGATATACGTTCTCCGTTCATCCCCCTTCTTTCCTTCGATACCTTTGACATACGAAAGCATTTCCAGGCCAAGAGATGAATCGGCAGCAGCCGATTGGGCCGCGGCATACGAGAAGCACAACGCGAGAATGAGTGCGCCTACGAAGACGCGGTATCGGTCCATGAATTAGTGATTCCCCGGCGCAACAGATAGTATTTTCTTCAATCCCGCGTCATCGACTTTCAACAAGTCCACCTTCGGCAACCGCGTCGTCAGTGTCGCCCAATTCTTATCTACCGCAAAAATCCCCTTGAAGATCGGCAGCGATTCATCTAACCGACCCGCATTCACCAATGCGGCCGCGTGCCAGTATTTCATTTCAAGATTATCGGGGAACATCTTCTCCGCCGCGCTGTATTCGCGAAGAGCTCCTTCGATATCCTTGTTCTCCTGCGCTAAGTCGCCGTTATTCATGTGTTGGTATGCGCGCTGCACATTCACCAAACGGCGAAGTTCCGGCAAAGGTGCGTTGCTGTCTTCGACTCGCAGATCGTACAGCCGGTCGTTCCACGGTTGCCCTGAGGATTTGCCGCTAACGATCAATATCGCGGCCGATTGTTTTCCACGGATATCTCCGCCCGCTTCTTGCGCTGCGTCGAGTGCTGCCAGCATTCGGTCCACCAGTTCGCCTTTCGTTTCGCGGAATGCTTTCGCCATCGCAGGCCAAATCTTATCGTTCAGCATCATGTTCGCCTGCACCGAAAACTGCTCGCCGACAATATTTCCCGCCGACTCAATGCACTTCGAACCCGTATGCGCGGCAACGTTCCCTTTCGCGTCGATCATCGCCACCTGGCGGACTGCTTCGTTCGGATCCGATGCAATAATACCGTTGAGCGCTTCCTGCGCCGTCTTACCAGCGCGCA
>DATGFY010000350.1:0-2331 GCA_035308785.1 Bacteroidota bacterium
CCACACGTCGGTATAGAGCGCAGAGGCGCCGCTTGCCGCCTCGCGGATATCGTTCGTGATCTCAATTCTGCTTTTCTTGGCCGCCATGGCGCGGTTCAGGATCGACGCATCCGCTTCGTAGCCTTTCGGGCAGGCAAGCACAAAATGCAATGGGATCTTCTCCGCCAGTTCCAGCCACGAATTCGCAACGTTGTTCCCGTCGCCAACAAAAACGATCTTATGTTTCGGCGTCAGCATGTTTCGCTGCAGCAACGTGTACGCATCGGCAAGGATCTGGCACGGATGCAGCAGGTCGGTCAACGCATTGATCACGGGCACTGTGGAAAATTCCGCCAATTGTTCCACCGTGCTGTGGAGCATCGTCCGCGCGATGATCATATCGTTATACCGCGAAAGCACTTCCGCGATATCGCGCACCGGCTCGCGGGTTGAAACGCCGATGTTCTGCTGCGACAAAAACATTGCCGCGCCGCCAAGCTGGATCACGCCCACCTCGAACGATACGCGCGTCCGCAGCGACTGCTTTTCAAAAATCATCGCCGCAGTTTTGCCGGCCAGCGGCTTGTACGATTTGCCTTCGGGGCTTAAGAGCCACGTGCAAATGGAAAATAATTCATTAATTTCCGCCCCGCTGAAGGACGAAAATGAAACAAGATCTCTTTTCATGAGGATATCGCGGTGTGTGAGAATGATTGAGTGAATGTGCGCAACAGTTCCGTGCCGATACCGGCATCGGTGAAAATTTCCAGCAGCAGCGAATGTTTTACCCGGCCGTCGATCAAGTGGACTTTCTCCACGCCGCCGTTGAGCGCCGTAAACGCCGAGCGGATCTTCGGGATCATCCCGTTACTGATCGTTTTCGCCTCGATCAGCCGGTTCGCCTCTTCCTGCTTCATGCTGTGGATCAGTTCTTCCCCGGCTTTCACGCCCTCGACGTCGCTGAGATAAATTAATTTTTCGGATTTGAGCGCCGCCGCAACCGCCGCCGCCGCATTATCGGCGTTGATATTGTATGTCCGGGTCGAACCATCGATGCCGATCGGCGCAATGACGGGCATCTTTTTATTTGTCAGGAGCAAGTTAAGGTACGAGGCGTTGATCGTTTCGATCTCGCCGACCAACCCTAAATCTGCCCCAGTATATTTCTTCACGCGCAGCAAGTCGCCATCCACTCCGCACAGCCCCACCGCGTCGCCGCCATGGCGGTTGATCTTGCCGACGATATCTTTATTCGTCTTTCCGGCAAGCACCATCTGCACCACATCCATCATCGCTTCATCGGTGTAGCGCTGGCCATCGACGAATTTCGTCGGGATGCCGAGCTTGTCGGCGAACTGCGTAATCTCTTTTCCGCCGCCATGCACGATGACAATGTTCACCCCGATCTTTTGAAGAAGCGTCACGTCTTGTGCGAATGTCTCCTTCAGCGCATCTTCCGTCATCGCCGCTCCGCCGTATTTCACGACGAACGTCTTCCCCTCGTACCGTACAATGTACGGCAGCGCTTCAACGAGAACTTCGGTTTTAGATGATATTGGTATCATATAACAGTTTCAATTTATTGTATTGCATACTTTAGGACCTATTGATGGCGAAGGAGGGCAACAGGATCCTCGACCTGCCAATCATGTCAATCAAGAAAATCATGCGAATCAAGGTTTAGGTTCTATAATTCGCATTAATGGCAACATACTCCTTCGAAAGATCGCAGGTCCAGAACGACGCCGACGACTCCCCTTGGTTCAAATCCACGCGAATCTTGATCTCTTTCTGCTCGAGCACCTTCTTCGCTTCCTCCTCAGAAAAATTAATTACATAATTCTTCCGGAGAATCGGCACGTCGCCGAAAAATATTTCCACATCGGCAGGATTGAAATCGATGCCCGAATTCCCGACCGCGCAAATAATTCTGCCCCAGTTGGCATCCTCGCCGTGGATTGCGGTCTTCACGAGGTTCGAATTCGCAATTGCCCGTGCCGCAAGCACCGCAACGTTTTCGGATGCCGCATCGGTAACTTCGATTTCGATAAACTTCGTTGCGCCTTCGCCGTCGAGCACGATCATCTTCGAAAGCCGTACCAACAAAATTTCCAACGCTTCGTAAAACGCCGCATAACCGGGATCGGATTCGCTTTTCAGTTCGGCATTTCCGGCCAAACCGTTCGCAAGCACGATCACCATATCGTTGGTGCTGGTATCGCCATCGACCGTAATCCGGTTAAACGACCGGTCCGACGCTTTTTTCAGCGATGCGCGCAACAAATCCGAAGAAATCTTCGCATCGGTTGTGATGAACGACAGCATCGTCGCCATGTTCGGTGCGATCATGCC
>DATGFY010000351.1:0-5549 GCA_035308785.1 Bacteroidota bacterium
AGTTACATTATTGAAAGTGATCGTACCTGAAATTGTACCCGTTCCGCTGAAGGAAACAGTTCCAGTTGAGGTTGCAGTGAACGTCCCGTTGTTCGTCACCGTTCCTGCGGCATTGACCGATAAAGTTCGTGCAGATCCATCGCTGCCGGTGAATGTACCGCCGCTGTTAACCGTGAGCGAAGCGACAGTCGCTGCTTGATCGAGCGTTACCGTTGTCCCATTGGCAATTGTTACAACCGCCGAAGTGGAGTTAGGCGCTGAGCCGCCACCCCACGTCGATCCGCTGCTCCAGTTTCCCGTTTGGGTCGATGTCCAATTATTATTTACGGTGTAGGAAAAATTGCTGCCGCTGTTGTTATTCACGTTCAGCGTGAGGTAATCGATATCGGCATCGGCAGGCGATGAGGTAACGGCATCAAGCGCATAATATTGAACAGTCGTCCCGGAAGTTTGCGCCGGGATCGTCATCGTTCCCTGATTGCTGCCGTTGAAGGAGGTAATTTCGGTGTAGGTGCTGGAGGTAAAACTGTTCGTTGTGTAGCGGATATAGACATGCTCGCCCGAATTCTTGGAGCCGCTCAACGTCACCGTGATGGTATCGACCTGGCTGGAATTCGGCGCGGAGGCCGATGGTGTTACACTTGTGATCGAGATGGGGTTATAGGTCGTTTGCAAAACCGCCATGTAATTATTCGAGCCGTTCCCATTCGTGCCGATATTCCACGTATAGTAATCGCTCGTCGTTGTAGTGAACGATCCGGTCGCGCCTCCGAAATTGCTATTGTACCGCGCCGATGCTGTCGCGGTTGCAGGATCGATCCGCGCATTAAAGGTGGAAAGGACATTATCGCTTCCGCTGTTATCGTACGGTCTCCACACGTTCTGGTAGTTCGCACTGCCGGAAACATTGGATGGCAATTCCCATTTCCGTCCGGATGCGCCCGACGCCGCTTGAAAGCGGGTTGTGAGCACCGCGCCTCGCGAAGTGAGAGAAAGGGTTTCGTACGAGCCCGTCCTCGCATCGGTCCCGAGGAAGCCCGGCTGGGCCAGCAGTTCTCCGGCAGAAAAAAGGATAAGAGCAATAAGGGCGGGAATGGTGGAACGAATCATAAAATACCTCGAGTGGATGCGATCAGTGGAAAGTCGTGTCGGGATCTTATCTCAACGAATCATGCAAAAAATGGGAAAACACGTGGAGGTGGAGGAACCCACAGGCGCAGGTTCTCCATGAGAAGAGATATTAATATCGTTGTACATGAGTAGATCAATCCAGAAGCCGGAGTGAATGCCGTCGCCCGTAAACGGTTGTATAAGGTACAAAAGTTACGATCAATATTCAATCGGTTTCGCCAAGAATTTCTTAAGAAAGGCGGAGCAAATATAGCCCAAACCGACTCCCTTTTAGGGGTTGGTGTGGCTGCAAAAAATACGGGGAGAACATCGTTCTCCCCGTTGTCGTGCGCCACGCGCATTATTGGCCGCTACCCCTAAATCCTATTCCGAAAGTATCAATTTTCCATCCTGGGTAACTTTAATCCAGTAACCCTTCCCCGGGCCAACCGTGGCGGTTTGTTTATATGCCTTATCATAGTAATAGAACGGGGATTCGATAATCGCCGCCGGAATCGAGATGACAGTTGATGTTTGAATTGCAGTATCGATGACGCCGATCAAGTTCCAACCCGCTTTGACGTTTACCGTATCTCTCAATCGATCATATCCCGAGAGGGAGAATGAATGTACAGCCGCATACTTAATAAAGTATCCGATTCCGTTTTTCAAGGTATCCTGCGCCGAATATCCGTTCACCGGGTCGTACTTATATGTGGACGAGGCCGCACCAGAGAAGATGATCGACGTCCGGTAGTCGTTCAGCGCGATGGGGAGAGAAATCATGTTCCATCCGATTGCGACGGCAATGGATCGCTGCCGCGGCTGATGCGACGCGCTATAGACCACTGTCGGATCGGGGATGCCGTCGCCATTCGAATCGACAGCCACGGTAACAAAATTCACCAGCGTATCGGGTCCCGGTGTGCCGTTGACCGATGGATTATCGGGGATGCTGTTGCCGCCGCCGTAATCCGTTCCGCCGACGATCACCCCGACAATTTTCATCTGCAAGTGATTCGGCACCAATCCGGCACCGAGGCCAAAGAGATCATTCCACGCAACGGCAATTTCCGCCCCGTGCCCATTCGAACCGCGAGCGGAATGGATCTTCGAATCGATATTCACCGCACTATCGCCGGGAGCAGTCACAAACATGCTCGGCTTGTTGAGATCGTATGCGGCGGCAAAGAAATTCACTCCCACACCTGAACCAATAACGATATTTTTCGGATAACCGCCTTTGTATCCCGACGAGTCTTTAAAATTCGTAATCCCGTTTGGCTGACCTGCGCCGACATACAACATCATCGCATTGTTCGGATCGTTCAGCAGGTAATCAACGCCGAGATAAAGCGAGTCAGCATCCCACGTTGTATAGAGAGCATAGAATTGATTGTTCGGTGTGGAGACATTCGTCCACCAATGGCTCTTGCTTGTCGTATCCGCGATGCGCCACGAAGATTGCCAATCATTTCCCGAAATCGTGGGAGTGCCGTCGATCGTCGGCTTGCTGTATGTCGAGATGATCGAATCTTGCGTAGGGATGACGATGATGCGAAATGACGCCGAGTACGAACCGCCCTTCCCGTCTGCGATCGAAAACTTGACCGTGTCTGAGCCAACATCCGCAACATCGGGCGTGCCGCTGAGAATTCCGGTGGCAGATCCGAGATTCAACCAAGCCGGAGCTTGCGTCAGCGTAAAGGTCAGGGCGTCTCCATCAAGATCGGTTGCAGCAATTTGGTGCTGAAACCGTTTTGTTGTTTGAATTGTCGTATCGGCGATATGCAACGCGGTGGGGGCATGATTAACGACCACGTTGACGGTAAAACTATCTGTTGCAGTGCCACTGTGGTTATCGTTTACCGTTAAAACGAATGTCGTCAATCCCGAATCGGAAAGCGCGGGTTTTCCCGAGAGCATCCCCGTTACTGAAACTGACAGCCACACAGGTCCGGAGACCGCGAACGAGAGCGAATCACCGTCCTCATCCGACGAGATCGATTTGTAGCTGAGCGAATCTCCGGTATAGACTGAAAGTTGCGGTATCGTTTGGATAACGGGCGGGAAATTGAAACTTGCCGTTGTATCCGCCACGTAGATACTGAAGTTCCGGTTCCACGCGCCAAGCTCGACACGGTTATGAGGATCGCTGCCGGCGGGGCCGAGGACGGTGGCATTCGGATTGTGCCCGCTGAAGTCTTTGAACATCGTTCCCTGGGGAAGATCGGTATCTACCCAAACGCTCCAACCATACGTCGCATCGTTATTGATCACGAGGTAACCGCCCGGTTGATCGCCGTAACCATTCCTCTTCGCGATGTACACATGGTTCCCCGTCTGATCGGTGTTGCCGTCGCTTCGGACATAATACGGATTCAATCCGTTGCGGCCTGTCGTACCGCCGCCGAGGTAATGCTGGCGTATCCAGATCAGCGTATCGATCTGGTTTTTCAAGCCGTACATATAGTAGTCTTTGAAAAAAACGCAGGGGCGCCCTTCGGAGAACATGACGAAGGCGTAAGCAAGAACTTTGTTATAGATAATCGGCGTGCCTCCGCCCGCATCCACCCCATCCCAGCCCACGCGATCGACGTCGTGATTCTCGACAAAGGTCGAGACGTTAAATCCGGAGACGCCGTTCGCAACAAGACCTGCGCCATCGAGCTGATGCATATCCCAGGTTCCATCGGTATTGTTGCACATATCGTGGAGCGTGTAGCGCAAGGGAAAATCAAACAACGCAAAATTGCTGAAATTATTCGTACCGCCGTTGCTGATAACGGAATTCAGCCAGCCGATCATTTCCAAACCGCCGAAATACTCCGCCACAGCATATGTCCCGCCATTGACTGCGCTCAGCCACGGCCCAAGGAACGCCGGATCCAATGCTTTGCCCTGATCGATGCGATAACCATCGAACTTCATTGTCTGCTTCATATACTGGCCCCAGACAATTAAACTATCGCGGATAGAATCCTGATCCTTATCGAGCCAATAACCGAACTGATAGGCGATATTATCTGGGCCGTGATACGGTGAGTTCACATCGCAGTGTGCGGTGTTCGGATAAAACATCGATGCGTTTTTCTTGAACCGGCCGGAGCCGTACGGATAATTGAACACCATCCATCCCGAATCGGGGTATGTCGAGTAGGGCTTGCACGTGTAGGGAACATCGGCCTCGCCGCCATCGTTATCGTTCAAGACGATGTCGCAAAAAACGCCCATCCCCACATTGTGGAAAGAGGAAATCGCATTCACTAATTGCGGCCGCGTACCGAACCTTGTTGCAACCGAGTACTGCTGGTTGAACTCCCCAAAGTCGTAGTTATCGTAAATATCATATCCCATCGATGAAGAGCCCGAAGCGCCTTTGTTCGGCGGCGGAACCCAAATGGCGCTAAAACCTGCGGAGGCCAACGAAGGCGCCAGTGCAGCCAGCGAATCCCACCAGATACCGCCGGGGGTAGAATTCCAGTAGAATCCTTGCATAAAGACATCGGACTTTGGGTTGCTGAAAGGTTTGTTTTTGGCGGGTTTATCTTTGCCCGGGGAGATAAGAGGAAGAAGAAACAAAAGGAGCAAAGCAATGCGGTAACGCTGAATCATCGGATATCGGGGTAAATGAACAGGTTAAGTTAACCGTATATGATACGAAAGATTCGGGGGGAATTCAAGAGGAGAGCTTTGACTATTGCGGATGGCGGATTTGTGATTGAAATAGAGGTAACGGAGGAGCTATTACAGACTGACAACGGGGTTGTCCCAAGGGGATCCCTTTGGGACTTCGTTGTCCCCTCAACTTCGCCCTCCTTCGGCAGGCAGGTTTCCGGGACACCTCGCAATGACTAGAATGCTAGTTCATCTTTTGACGCTTGTGCAGGTACTCAAAAAGAGAGACATCGAACGGGGTGGCGGTATCGACGAGGACATAATCGATATTGTTCTCGCGGCATTGGCGTTTGTACGAGTTGAGAAACTTCTGCATCTCTTCCTTGTACGCTTTCTGAATATGCCACGGCTGTGTGGTAAGTTCTTCTCCTGTTTCAAGATCTTTGAACACGGCGTCGCGGCCGAATGCGAAGCTGCGTTCGAGCGGATCGAGGACATGCATCACAATCACTTCATTCTTATCGTGGCGGAAATGCCGGAGCGCGCTGAGAACCTCGCGCGGGTCATCGAACAGGTCGCTGATGACGATCACCAGCCCGCGCCTCTTAATGCGCTCCGCGATATTGTGGAGGGAGACGGCGGTGCCTGTGGAACTGCCGGGCGTGGTAAGTTCAAGCTGCCGGAGAATTGCCTTGAGATACGATTTTGTAGCGTGCGGCGGAAGGTAGGCCCGCACTTTTTCATCGAAGATCGCCAGCCCCACAGCATCGCGCTGCTGCACCATTAAATGCGCGAGTGCCGCAGCGAGATACGAGCCATAG